>DATMDQ010000033.1:0-8604 GCA_035557715.1 Gemmatimonadales bacterium | reverse complement strand
GCCTCACCCAGAAAGTCCTTGTCTACCCCAGCCATGATGCGAAGCAAGGAGGACTTTCCCGCGCCGTTGGCGCCCAGCACGCCGATCTTGGCGCCGGGAAAGAACGAGAGATGAATTCCCTTGAGGATCTCGCGGGATGGGGGCACGACCTTCCGGAGGTCGCGCATGGTGAAGATGTATTCGCCGGCCATAGGGGTCGGAAGTAAAACGGTCTAGGGTCTAGGGTCTAGGGTCTAAGTTGGAACCAAGAATTGCCACAGTAGTCCAGACTGAGATGTAGACCCTAGACGTGGGTCACAGGTCTAAGGGTCTACCAGGGGCCTCGACGTTTTCGACCGCTTCTAGAAAAAGAAGGGCGCCCCAGCGGGAGCGCCCTTGGTACTGCGCCGGCAAGGCCGGTTCTAGCTGAGATTCTGGTTTGCTATCTTGGCGAGATCGAACATCGTCACCTGGCCCCTGCCACCGAAGAGCGGACGGAGCTTCTCGTCGGCGTTGATGGCCCGACGGTTCTTGGAATCCTGCAGGTCGTGCCGCTTGATGTATTGCCAGAGCTTGCTGATGACCTGGGTCCGCGGCACCGCACCGCTACCGATAACGGCGGCCAGGTTCGAGCTTGGCTGCATCGGTCTCATGAATGCGGGATTGGGTGCGCGCTTCTTGCCTGAGGACTTCCTCTTGGTGGCTCTCTTCGCTGCTTTCTTCCGCGCGGCTGGCCGCTTGGCTGACTTCTTCGCTGACTTCTTTCTACCGGCAGTCTTTTTTTTCCGCTTGGTGGCCATGCAGTGTCCCCCAGATTGAGTGAGAACTGTGCTGTGCCTCGGAACCAATGGGAACTACCGTGATCAACAGTAAGCAGACAGCGCCCCGATGCAATAGGGAATTGGCAATTTCCCCTCTGGGAACCGGTCCCCGCCGCTGGGGCCGTACCCCCCGGCCGCGGGGCCCCGAGGGTATTTTCCAGAGGAGGCAGGGCCTGTGGCCCCGGTTCCCAACTCTTTCACGGGTGTTGATATGAAACGCGCAAACTCGATTTTCCGGCCGGCCGCCCTCGCTCTGGGCTCGCTCGCTCTGCTGCTCGGAATGCGGATTTCTCCTCTGGCAGACCAGAAATGCGACTCCGACAACGGCGGCCTGGTGCTGCCCGAGGGCTTCTGCGCCACGGTGGTCGCGAGTCAGCTGGGACCCGTGCGCCAGGTGGCCGTCGCCCCCAACGGCGACCTGTACGCCGCCCTGAGCGGCAAGCCCGCCGACAACACCGGAGGGGTCCTTGCATTCCGGGACACGAACGGCGACGGGAAGCCGGACGAGCGCGCCAGCTTCGGTCCGGGTGGAGGGAACGACGTCAAGGTCCACAACGGCTATGTGTACTTCGCCCGGAGCAGTGAGGTCGTGCGCTACCGCCTGGGTGAGGGCAAGCTCGAGCCCACCGGGAAGGAAGAGACAGTGGTGGCAGGGTTACCGAGCGAGGGCGGACATCAGGCAAAGAGCATCGCGTTCGGTCCCGGCGACGCGATGTACGTGAACATCGGGTCGAAGACGAACAGCTGCCAGAAAACCGACCGGCTCCCCGCCTCGACCGGAAACGATCCCTGCACCGAGCTGGAGCAGCGCGCCGGCATCTGGCGTTTCTCCGCCGACCGCCTCGGGCAGGGCTTCGCGGACGGCCGGCGCTTCGCCACCGGGCTCAGGAACGCGATGGCGCTGGCCTTCGAGCCGGGAACCGGTGCGTTGTTCGCCGCGGTGCACGGGCGCGATCAGCTGGCGGACAACTGGGGGTTCAGCAACGAAGTCAACGCGAACAACCCGGCCGAGGAGCTGGTGCGGGTCGAGTCCGGCCGTGACTTTGGCTGGCCCTACTGTTACTACAGCAATCAGTACAAGAAGAAGGTGCTGGCCCCGGAATACGGTGGTGATGGCGAGAAGGTCGGGCGATGCAGCACGGCAGCAAATCCGATCCTGGCGTTTCCCGGTCACTGGGCGCCGATGGCGCTGGCCTTCTCCAACTCCGACGCATTGGGACCGAAGTACAAAAGCGGGCTGTTCGTGGCATTCCACGGGTCGTGGAATCGCGACCCGCTCCCCCAGGAGGGGTACCGGGTGGTATTTGTGCCCTTCGCCAATGGGCGGCCGACGGGAGCGTACTCCACCTTTGCGACCGAGAAGACCGGCCCGACGTCGCTCCGGGCCAGCGGGGTGGCGGTAGGGCCGGATGGGTCGCTGTACATTTCGGCCGATCAGAACGGGAAGATCTGGAAGGTGACGAGACAGAAATAGAAAAAGCGTGAGCGCTAAGAGGTGAGCGGGATCGCTCCGAACCCCGCGTACTGCTCACCGCCTACGCTTTTGCCTTTAGGACCCGCTCGATCTCTCGGATATCGGCATCGATCTCGATCGGGCGGTTGGCCCCGGGCGGCGGCGGATCGGTTTCCTGGTGGTATTTCAGGAGCAGCTCCGGGTCCTTGAGAATGTGTCCGGTCAGCACCCCAATGACTCGGTCCGAGGACTTGACGGTCCCGTCTCGTACCAGCTGCCGGAGCCCGGCCAGCGTCACCGCGCTCGCGGGCTCGCAGCCGACGCCCGAGGCATCGATCGCCGCCTTTGCCTCCAGCAGCTCCGCATCCGTGGTGGAGAGCACCACGCCATCGGTCTCGGTAATCGCCTGGACCGCGCGCTCGTACGAGGCCGGATCCCCGATCTTGATCGCGGTGGCCACCGTCTCCGCTTTTACCCGGTGCCGTTGGCTGAAGCCCTCCGCGAAGCTGCGCGCGAACGGCGCCGCTCCTGCCGCCTGCACCGCAGCCAGACGAGGCAGGCGTGAGATCAGGCCCCACCGGCGAGCCTCGCGCAGCGCCTTCCCGAATGCGGCGGTGTTTCCCAGGTTGCCCGCGGGCAACACGATCCAATCGGGGGAGTCCCACGCGAGCTGCTGCAGCATCTCCAGCACGATTGTCTTCTGACCTTCGATCCGAAACGGGTTGATCGAATTCAGCAGGTAGACACCCAGCTGGGTGCTGGCCTGTTCGACCAGGCGGAGGCAGTCGTCGAAGTCACCGCGTACCAGCAGCGTTCTGGCACCGTAGGCGAGAGACTGGGCCAGCTTGCCGGTCGCCACTCCGTCGCGCGGCACCAGCACCAGGGCGGGCAAGCCTGCCTGCGCCGCGTAGGCCGCGAGGGAGGCCGAGGTATTTCCGGTGGACGCGCACGCCACTGCCGCGGCACCAATCCGCTTGGCCTGCGTCACACCGACCGTCATGCCCCGGTCCTTGAACGATCCCGTCGGGTTGTGGCCTTCGTGCTTGAGCAGCAGATGATCGACTCCGGCCCAGCGGTCCAGGACGACACGATGGAGCAGCGGCGTGTTCCCCTCCGGATGTGACACGACGGCGTCGGCGGTCGGAAGCACGATCTCTCGAAAGCGCCACACACCCGAGGCCGTGGCCCCGGGCTGTCCCCCGCGGCGCTCAGTGAAGCGCTGGATCAGCTCGGCGGGCGTCATCGCCGGCGGCCGGTGCTGAATCTCCAGCAATCCGCCGCAGACTCCGCAGCGCGACTGGGGATCGGTCTCCACCATCTCGTTGCCGCACGCGATGCAGGACTGCCAGCTGGCTGGCCGCTCGGTCTGAAATCTCACGGGCTCCCTCCGTCTGACTCGTCGATCACCCTGGCCCCCTGGTGATCGACCTGCGCCACCCGGACTTCGCTCCGGTGTCCGCAGCCAGTGTACGCCCCGGCCATGGCAGCGGCAACCCGGACGCCGGCATCGTATCCGCGGACCAGGGCGAAGGCGGTTGGACCGCTCCCGGAGATCGAGCTCCCCAGGGCGCCCGCAGCGAGTGCCGCCTGCTTGGCCTCCCGGAAGCCGGGCAACAGCCCCGCGCGCACCGGCTCGGCGATGCGGTCGTCGATGGCGCGGCCGAGCAGCTCGTAATCGCCGCTCGCGAGTGCCGCCACCATGGCGGCCACCTGGGCCGCCTGGTGCAGAGCTGTGGCGCGGGGGATCTGATCGGGCAGCACCGAGCGGGCATCGGCCGTCCGCATCCGCTGGTCCGGCCGGGCCACCACCACCCAGAGCTCATCCGGCACCGGGAGCTCCACCAGGTCCAACGGATCGAGCGACCGGATGAGCACTATCCCACCCAACAGCGCGGGGGCGACGTTGTCCGCGTGACGGCCGGAGATCTTCTCTTCAGCCGCCAGAGCCGAGGCGACGAGTGCCCACCGATCCAGTGGGTAGCCCAGCAGCGCGTTCACCGCCACCGCACCCGCCACCGCCGATGCCGCGCTGCCGCCCTGCCCGCCGGAGAGCGGCAATCCCTTGGTGACAGTCAAGCCGATGCCGCCCTTCGACCGGCCGGCATCCCCGCTGCGATCGACCACCGCGCGCGCAGCCAGTCCCGATGTGTGGCGGGCGGAATCGGTGGGAAGGTCCGGATGACCGGGATCGAGGATATGGATCCCAGGCGAGCTGGTCCATTCGGCGCGCACTGTGTCACCCACACCGGCCAGCGCGAGCCCGAGGATGTCGAGACCGGGGCCGATGTTGCCGACCCCGCCCGGTGCGAAGGCCACGACCGACCGCCGCTCAGGACTCATGCGCCTGCCAGCCGCAGGATGTCGTTGAGCACGCCGGCCGCAGTCACTTCGGCGCCGGCCCCTGGACCGGTAATGACGAGGGGGTTGGCCTTGTATCGCGCAGTGGTAAACACCAGCTGGTTGTCCGATCCCTTGATTCCAGCCAGCGGGCTCGCGAGCGGGACCGCCTGCACGCCCACAGCCACCTTGGCCGGGGTCACCTGCGCCAGATAGCGCAACACCGAGCCGTGAGCGGCGGCCTCTTCCACCCGCCTTTTCCACAGTCCATCGACTTCCCCCAACCGGCCGAGGAAATCCTTGACTGAGAGCTCGCGCCCCCACTTGGGCACCAATGATTCCACCGAGCTCGGATGCAGCTCACCCTGGTACCCCAGCAGTCTTGCGAGAATCAACGCCTTCCGCGCCACGTCCATGCCAGAAAGGTCGTCACGCGGGTCGGGCTCGGTGTACCCCTTGGCCATCGCGCCTCGCACCGCCCGAGAGAAAGGAACTCCGCTCGACACCTCGCTCAGCACGTAGCCCAGCGTGCCGGAGAGCAGACCCTCGATTCGATCAACCCGGTCGCCGGATTCGACCAGCTTGTGATAGGTGTCGATGATTGGAAGCCCGGCGCCCACCGTCGCTTCGTGCAGAATACGACGACCACGTGCCCGGGCCGTCTGCCAGAGACCATCGCTGACCGAGCGGCGATCGGCGAGCGGCCGCTTGTTGGCCAGCACCAGGTCCATGCCGTGGGTGAGCGCCTGTTCCAGCGCGGGTACGGTGTTGTCCGCGGTGACGTCCACCAGTACGGGCCGGGTCAAGGCATATCCGGCGATGTGCGCGACAGCCTCTTCCGCGGTTGCCGCCTGGCCCTTGGGAAGGTCGGCCAGCCGGCGACCCTTTCGTTTCTCAGTGGCCAGGCTCGCCAGACGCCTCGGGCTGATGCCGTCCGGATCGAAGACGAAGCCGGAGCGGTCGATCACCGCGGCAACCCCCAGGGATAGCGCTGGGCGGTCAACCCGCGCGAGCAGCGAGGAGAGGGCGCGCCCGATCTGGCCGAACCCGAGCAGCACGACTTCCATGCGCTCGGGCCGGATTACGGAACCGCCGGCGATGCGGGAAAGCCGAAAGGCCGCATGGATCCGTCGCTGCGCTTCCGCGGCATCCGCGGACGCTACCACGACTGAGATGTTCAGCTCGGAGGAGCCCTGGGCAATGGCGACCACGTTGAGGTTCCCGGCCGCCAGGGCCGAGAACACCCCCGCCGCCACCCCCGGTGTACCGTGCATCCCGAGGCCGACCACGGCAACCGTGGCCATGGCGGGGCTCACCTCGACTCCATCGATTTCCCGGCGACCGATCTCTCCCTGGAACTCCTGCATCAGGCTGTCCCGAGCCTGGGTGGCAAACGGCTCGGGCACACTGAAACAGATGGAATGCTCAGATGAGGCCTGGGATATCAGTGAGACCGAGATCCGCCTCGCGTGCAGGGCGGCGAATGTGCGGGCCGCGATGCCGGGCACGCCGAGCATCCCGTTGCCGGTGACGGTAATAAGGGCCTGGCCTCCCGCGGCCGTGAGAGCCTTCACCGGAAAGCGCCCTGGCTCGACCTGCTCCGAAACCTCGGTACCGGGAGACTCGGGATCCTCGAACGGCCGGATGTGGATCGGGATCCGCCGGCCGGCCAGAGGAATCAGGGCGCGGGGGTGAAGCACCTTGGCTCCGTAGTAGGCCAGCTCGGCCGCCTCGCGGGCGTGCAGCTGTGCAATGACCCGCGCATCCGGAACCACGCGGGGATCGGCGGTCAGCAGTCCCGGCACGTCCTTCCAGAGCGTCACCCGCTTGGCGCTCAGCGCCCGGGCGAGCAACGTGGCGGTGAGGTCGGACCCGCCGCGACCGAGAGTAGCAACCTCACCAGCGGGAGTCGCTCCCAGGAAGCCGGGGATGATAGGAATGACGCCGCGAGCGATGATCGGGCCCAGTATCTGCTGCGCCGCGCGGTCGGTGTGGGCAAAGTCGGGCGACGCCTGCCCGAATGCATCGTCGGTATGCACCACCTCGAGGGCGTCCACGTACCTGGCCTTGGTGCCGGCCGCTTCCAACGCCCCGGCCAGCAGCTGCGCGCTGAGGCGCTCTCCCCGGGAGACCACGAGGTCCGTGGTGCGTAGAGTCAGCTCCCGGAGCCGCCGTAGTCCGGCGGCCAGCGCGTCGAGCTCCTCGAACACCTCCGCAATGTGGGCCAGCATTTCGGTGCGACTCCGGCCGGCGGGCAGCAGCGCCCCGGCTGCTTCCACATGACGGGTACGAAGCTGCCCGATGAGTGCGGCGAGCGTACGTTCATCTCCGCTCCCCGCCTGTTGGGCAACCGCGAGGAGCGCATCGGTCACGCCCGCCATGGCGGAAACCACCACGACGGTGGGCTCCGGGTGGTGGCTCTGGATGATATCGACGGCACGACGGATGGCGGCGGAGTCGGCCAGCGAGGCGCCGCCGAACTTGTGCACGTGTGGTGCGCGGCGCTGTCGTGGGGGCATAGGTTTCGTGAGGATAACACGGGGGAGAGTCGGGAGCTAGGAGTCGGGAGCTGAGACGGCTCCTAGCTCCTAGCTCCTAGCTCCCATACTTTCCCTGCATGCTCACCCTGCTGAAGCTGATCCAGTCGATCATCAAGACGCTGCACTCGGAGGGCACGCCGGGGCAGGTGGCCGCCGGCATGGCCATCGGGTCGGTCCTGGGGCTGACGCCGCTGCTGAACTTCCACAACCTCGTCATCTTCTCGCTGGTGGTGCTGCTCAACGTCTCGTTCGGCGGCGCCATGCTGGGCTGGGCGCTGTTCGTGCCGGTCGGGTTCCTGCTCGACCCCGTGTTCCACGCTGTGGGGCTCCAGCTGCTCCAGGCTCCATCGCTCCGGCCGCTCTGGACCGCGATGACGAACACGCCGCTGGTGCCATACACCAACTTCAACAACACGGTGGTTCTGGGCAGCTTCGTCGGCTGGCTGGTGCTGGCGGTGCCCATCTTCTTTGCGGCCCGGTACGGCGTGGCCCGGTACCGCGCCACGATCGGTGAACGGGTACGGAGATCCCGGTTCTACAAGGCGATCACAGCCTCGCAGGCCTACAACTGGTACCGCATGTTTCGGCCGAACTAGCGGATGCGGATCAAGATCTTCCGATGGAAGGCCATCGGTCCGCTGCTCGTCTTGTTCACGATCCTTGCCGTATTGGTGGTGATCTTCGCCGAGCCGATAGCGAAGGACACCACCGAAGAGGCGGGCACCGAGCTGCTCGGCACCCAGGTGGACATCGGCAAGCTGGACCTGCACCCTCGCGAGGCCGCGGTCAACCTGAGCCGGCTCCAGATAGCCGACCCGTTCGCCCTTACCCAGAACCTGCTCGAGGCGGACGACATCCGGCTCAAGTTGAATCCCGAGGCACTGGCAGAGAAGAAGCTGGTCATCGAGCGGCTCAGCCTGAGCGGGATGCGATTCGGCACCGAGCGCAAGACACCGGCACGGCGCGTGGAGGGCGGCGGATTCGCCCCCAAGATTCTCCAGGCAGTGGACCAGTGGACCAAGAAGTTCGACGTCCCGCTGCTTTCGCTGACGCCGATCGACACCATCCGCCAGCTCGCGCTCGACCCCACCCAGCTGACCACCATCCGCGAGGCCGAGGCCCTCCTCGCTCGCACCGACTCCACCCGGAAGGCCCTGGATCAGGGGTTCCAGCAGCTCAACATCAGCGGTACGCTGGACTCGGCCCGTGCACTGGTCCAACGGCTGTCCTCGGCGGATCCGAAGAAACTGGGCCTCGACGGCACCCGCCAGGCGATCCAATCGGTGGAGGAGACTCTCCGGCAGATCGACGCGGCCAAGAAACGGCTGGAGGCGCTGGAGCGGAACACCCGCACTGGGATCCAACTGCTTGGTCAGGGCACTCAACTTCTGGATCAGGCTCGGCAAAAGGATTTTGCATTTGCCAAGTCCCTGCTCAAGCTGCCCAGCTTCTCGGCTCCCGACATCGGCAGCGC
>DATMDQ010000032.1:0-2275 GCA_035557715.1 Gemmatimonadales bacterium | reverse complement strand
GAGCGGCTGGGGTAGCGCGACCGTGCGTGACATCGTCGGCAACGTGGCGTTCATGCCGATCAACCTGGCCGTGCTCACCTTGTTCGCCCTCGCCTCGATGCAGGAAGTCCTGGATCCGGGGGTGCGCCGCGCCCTCCGCCTGCTCGCGCTCGGTGGGGCGACTGTGTTCATCGGCAATGCCATCTCCACCGGGTACGTGCTGGCACTGCACGAAAGCCCGCCGGTGTCCTGGGCCGATCCATTCTACCTGACCGACTCGCTGCTCACGCTCAGCGCGCTCCTCTCGTTTCCGCTGGCCCGCCGCATCCGGCTGGAGCGGTGGAAATTCCTGCTCGACGGCGCGATGGTGCTGGTGGGCGGTGGGGTCGCGATCTGGTACTTCGCCATTCGCCCGACCGCGGCCTCGCAGGAGAGCAGCCTCGTCGTCAACCTGCTGGCGTTTGCCTACCCGCTGGCGAGCATGGTGGTCCTGCTCGGCGTCACCACCGTACTGCTCCGCAGGCCGGTCGACGGCAACCGGTTGGCCTTTGGGCTCCTGGTAACCGGGGTGGCAGTGGGTGTGGTGGCGGACCTTACCTTCAACCTGGTGCAGCTCGAGCTGGGCAGCCGGAGCGCGAGTTGGGCCGACGCCGTTTTCCTGCTCTGCTACGTGATGCTCATGGGAAGCGCCGAGCTCTACTGGCGCCGGCCGGTCCCACGGAGGGAGACCTCCGAGATCCCACTCACCCGGTTCCAGGCGATCAGTCCACTCCCCTACCTGGCGGTGGGGACCACGTACGGCCTGCTGCTCTTCGTGGCGCTTCGTCCCTGGACCGATCCGATCAGCGGGCTTGCCGTCGGGGCCCTGCTGGTGACCGGCCTGGTGGTGCTGCGCCAGCTCCTGGCCGTGGGGGAGAACGTGCGGCTGCTCGACGACCAGGCGGCGCGGCAGAACGAGGCCCGTTTTCGCTCGCTGGTACAGCACTCATCCGACGTCATCATCGTCACCCGGGCGGACGGCACGGTCCGGTTCGTGAGCCCGTCCGTCACCCGGGTGTTCGGCTACGATCCGTTGGCGATGATGCGCCGCACCGTGTCGGAGCTTCTCCATGCCGATGACCGGGAGCGGGCGGGCGCTTTCTTTCGCACCGCGGCGCAGACGCCGGGCGTCACCGGCCCGGTCGAGTGGCGCTTCAGCCAGCCGGACGGCTCCTGGCTGCACGCCGAGATTCTCGCGACCAACCTGCTGCACGACTCGACTGTGAAGGGGCTCGTGCTGAACACCCGCGACGTGAGCGAGCGGCGGCGGCTGGAGGAGCAGCTGACCCACCAGGCGTTCCACGATCCACTCACCGGGCTAGCCAACCGGGCCCTGTTCCGGGACCGGGTGAGCCACGCGCTGGCGCTGGCGCAGCGGCGCGGGAGTCCGGTGACGGTACTGTTCCTCGACCTCGATGACTTCAAGAAGGTGAACGACAGTCTGGGCCACGGCGAGGGCGACCGGCTCCTCATCGCGGTGGCCGAGCGGTTCCTGGCCTGCGCCCGGAGCGCCGACACGGTGGCCCGGCTGGGCGGCGACGAGTTCGCCATCCTGATCGAAGGCGCCGACGGCCGGGAAGGGCTCCCCGACCGGCTGGCCGCCGCCATGTCCCACCCCTTCTCGCTCAGTGGCAACCAGGTGCGGGCCACTGCGAGCATCGGCGTGGCCTCCGCCTCCCCCGGTGACCGGGCGGACGACCTGCTCCGGAACGCGGACATGGCGATGTACGCTGCCAAGCGGCACGGCAAGGGTCGCGCGGAGACATACGAGTCGCGTATGTATGCCGACATCCGCGAGCGGCTCGACCTCGAGGCCGCGCTTCGGGCCGCGATCGAGGGCCAGCAGCTGATCCTCGCCTATCAGCCGATCGTCAACCTGCAGACCGGCGGGATCTACGGATTGGAAGCGCTGGTCCGGTGGGACCACCCGCGGTTCGGCCGGCTTCCGCCTCAGCAGTTTATCCCGCTCGCCGAGGAAACCGGCCTCATCATGCAGCTCGGGTCGTGGGTGCTGGGCGAGGCGTGCCGCCAGCTCCAGGTCTGGCGGGCGGCTTACCCGCGGCTCTCGCTCGCCATGGCAATCAACATCTCGGGCCGGCAGCTCCAGGGGTCGGGGCTGGCCGACACCCTCCGCCAGACGCTCACCTCGTCCGGCGTCGAGCCATCGTCGGTGGTGCTCGAGATCACCGAAAGCGTGTTAATGCAGCAGACCGACCCGGTGCTCGAGCGGCTGCAGCAGCTCAAGGCGCTCGGCGTG
>DATMDQ010000031.1:0-35177 GCA_035557715.1 Gemmatimonadales bacterium | reverse complement strand
AGTGTTGTAATAATGCGGCGAGATCCGGAGCGCTGACTCAGTCCCTTTCTCGTCCATGTCGATCACGGCATCCTCCCGATGGGGCGAGCTGGTATTGATGCCCCGGCGGCGAAGCTCGAGCTTGATGTCCTTCATGTCGCGTCCCGCCACCGCGACTGTCACGATGGCGCAGAGCTCGGGACCTCGGTCGAGAACCCGGACACCCGGCACGGCCGCCAGACGACCGCGAGCATAGTCAGCCAGCTCCCGAGCGCGATCTCGCGCGGTATCGAGTCCGACTCCGAGTGCGTATCGAGCCGCGGCGCCCAGTCCGAGCACCAGGTCATAGGCGAACTCCCAGGTCTCGAATCTCCGCCCGTCCGGGGCGAGCTCGAAGGCGTCGGCATCGGTCCAGGATGCGCCGTGCATATCCACCAGGAGGGGGTGCGCGCCGGACTGGAGCATTCGATCGGACACGTAAAGAAAGCCGAGCCCCCGAGGTCCCCGCAGAAACTTCCGGGTGGCGGCCGTGAGGTAATCGCAGTGGAGCCGGCTGACGTCGACCGGCATCTGGCCCACGGCCTGGCACCCGTCGATCAGGTACGGCACATCGGCTTCACGGCAGATCCGGCCCACGGCTTCGACCGGCTGCACCAGGCCGGAATTGGTGGGGATCCAGGTGAGTGAGACGAGAGCAGGGCGACGGCGAGTCACCAGCTCGCGAACCGCCTCCGGATCTATCCCTCCCTCCGCAGCATCGGCGGCTCGAATGACCTCGACGCCTCGACGGCGGGCGAGCGAGAGGTACATGATCTGATTCGACGCATAATCCGACCGGCTGGTGATGATGACGTCGCCAGGGGAGAGGTCGAAGGCGCTGATGGCTTGGGAGAACGCGACGGTCGAGTTTTGAACCAGCGCGACGTTACGTGATCGGGCCCCCAGCAGCCGGCCCACATCGGTGTACACCTGCTGGAACGCCTCAACCTGGGCATCGGCGGCTTCGTATCCGCCGAGCTCATCCTCCAGGGCCAGGTGCCCGAGTATGGCGTCCCGGACCGGGCGGGGGACCAGCGCGGCGCCGGCGTTGTTCAGGTGAACCAGGCTTGCACAGCCGGGCGTGTCCGAGCGCCAACGAGTCAGATCCATGTGCCCAGTTCCTCGATGCCGCGCTGCCAGTGGTGACTGAAGCGGCGGCTGGCAGTTTCCCGGTCGTTCCGCCTCAACGCCTCGATGATTCGGGCGTGATGTTGAGTCGAGAGGCTCACCCGGCCGGCGTGGCGCAGATAGGCCCGCATGTAGCGGCGGGGGACCTGCCAGAGAGTAGAGATCATGGAGAGGAGACGCTGGTTGGAGCAGCCCTGGAGCAGGGTGCGGTGCCATTGTTCGTCCAGGTCGATGCACCGATCCGGGTCCCCTCGAATGCCGGCGAGCTCCTGGTCGATGGTGCCCAGCTCGGCCAGCCGATCGGCGGGGATGTCGCCCGAAAGGTTCAGCGCCAGGCCTTCGAGGCTGGAGAGGATGGCACCGGTCTCCCGCATCTCGGTTGCATCGAGGGCGCGTACGCTGAACCCCCGACCCATGTCGGCCTCCAGGACGCCTTCGCGGGCCAGGCGGAGTAAGGCCTCCCGCACCGGAGTTCGGCTCACGCCCAGTTGGCTCGCCATCTCGGTGTCCCGGACCCGGGCCCCTGGGGGGAGATTTCCCCGGGCGATACGGTCGAGGAGCTGGCGATAGACTTCGTCGCGGAGCGGAGTGCGGGTGATGATAAGGTACTCACAGGCTCAAGTTGCATACTGTATACAGTATTCACGGCTTGGGGTCAAGCTTGACGAGATCCAAGCCAGGATGAAGAGCGTGGGCCTGCGCCGGCGCGTTCCGCTGAGGAGACGCGGCGACGACCAACATATGGCAGACGGGGTCTATTCGAGCCTCGCGTCCATCTCAAGCTGAACGTTTCCCTGCAGCGCCCCCGACACCGGACATCCCTTCTTGGCTGCCTCGGCGGCCTTTGCAAACCCGGCCTGGTCCAAACCCGGGACCTTGCCCCGAACCTCCAGCCGCATCTTGGTGATCTTGAAGCCGTCGCCGACCTTGTCGATGGTGCAGGAGGCCTTGGTGCTGATGCGAGTGGCGGGTTTGCCATCCTTCTCCAGCCCAGCAGAAAGAGCCATGCTCAAGCAGGCGGCATGCGCGGCGGCCATCAGCTCTTCCGGATTGGTTCCCCGGGCTCCTTCGAATCGGGTGGGAAAGGAGTAGTCTCCCTCAAAGGAGGCGGAGCCAGCCTTGAAGTGTCCCTTGCCCGCTCTCAGCCCCCCTTCCCACACCGCGGTGGCATTGCTGGTTGGCATCTGTAGTCTCCCAGAGAGGTAAATGCTGTTCGCGCTGTCGAGCTAGCTCACCGGCTTCCCATCGGTGTCGATGAGCCTGATTTCACCCAGCTTCAGCTCGCGTAACCCGGGCTCGATCTTCGAGCGGTCGCCCACGACTACCCAGACCAGCTGGTTCGGGTGGACTACCTCGCCGGCAACGGCGGTCACGCTTTCTACGGTCTGGGCCCGGACCTTGTCGGCAAAAGTATCATAGTAGCGATCATCCAGGCCAAAGGTCACGATGTTCCCGATCGATCCCGCCAACGCCGACGCGGTCTCCCACGATCCCGGTAGCGTAAGCGTCAGCGAAGCCTGTGCGCGCGAGAGTTCGGCGGGCTGAATGGGCCGGTCCTTCACGATCCCGCGCAGCTCCTTGTCCAGCTCGATCACCGCTTCCTTGGTCTTATCGGTCTGCACCGGTGCGTATGCCACGAAGGGGCGCTGCCCGCGCGCGTCCCGGAAGAACGTAAAGGCACCGTAGGACCAATGCTTGTCCTCTCGCAGGTTCATGTTGATGCGGGAGCTGAAGTCTCCGCCGAGTACCCCATTCATCGCCTCGATGGTGACCTCCTTCGGGTTGGCCTTGGGAGGAGCGATGTGTCCGGCGAGAATGACCGACTGCAGCGATCCTGGCCGATCGATCAGGTAGACCACGGGCCGTGGCTGCTGGGCCACGGTCGCGATGTTCTTGGCCGGGACATCACCCGGCTTCCAGGATGCGAAGAGCCGCTCGAGTTTGGGCTTGATCTCGGCCATCGTGGTAGCGCCGACGACCACCAGTGTGGCGTGGTTGGGTTTGAACCAGGTGTGGTGAAAGCGGACCAGATCCTCGCGCTTGATCCTGGCGGTGGACTCCTCCGTGCCCGACCCGGTCCATGGGTTGGCGTAGGCATGGCCTGCCCCGTACAGCAATCCAGGGAAGACCCGGAGCGCCAGTCCGACCGGGTCTGCCTTTTCCTGCTGGATCTGCGCCAGCCTCTGCTTCTTCAGCCGGTCGAAATCGGTGCGGGGAAAGGTGGGATTGAGAATCACGTCTCCGTAGATGTCGAGAGAGGCGTCGAGGTTCTCGGTGAGCGCTTCGAGCGATACGCTGGACGCATCGAGCTTGGAGCCGGTGCCCAGATTGGCGCCGAGCTGTGCCAGCTGATCACTGATCTGGATCGAATTCCGTCGCCCTGTGCCCTCGTCCAGCATGGCCATGGCCAAGCTCGCCGTTCCAGGGACGGTGCCCTGGTCAGCCGCGAACCCCGCATCCAGCAGCAGGTCAAAGCGCACCTGGGGGATGGTTGCCCGTCGCGCCAGAACGATCTTCAGACCGTTCGAAAGCGTCGCCCGTTCGAGCTCGGGAAACTTGGCGGCTGGTGAAGCCCCAGGCTCCGGCAGCTTGGACCGCTCCGCGCCGGCCTGCGCGGCCTGAAATTCGGGGTACGGGTGAACCTCGAGGTTGTAGACGCCGTCGCTCAGCCAACGCTTGGCCGAGCTCAGGATCTGCGCTGGGGAGGCGCGGTCCAGCCGGTCCAGCCGAACTTTGTAGAAGTCGGGGTGTCCGGCGAAGATTTCGCCCTGGGCGAGTACATCGGACTTGCCGCCGAAGCCACCGATTCGCTCCACGCCCCGGACAAAGGCCGCCCGGTACTGGGTCTTCGCCCGGCGGAGCTCCACCGGCGTAGGGCCTCCAGCCAGAAAGCGGGCCAGCTCTTCGTCCACCGCCTTTTCCACTCGACTGAGATCGATTCCCGGGCGGGCGGAGGCCTCCACTGAGAACAGCCCGCCGATCTCTCTGAGATCCAGGTTGGCCGAGACGTCGGTAGCGATCTGCTCGTCGTAGACCAGCCGCTTGTAGAGCCGGGACGACTTTCCGCTGCTCAGGATATCGCTCACCAGGTTGAGATAGTCGGCATCGGCCGTGGCCCAGCCCGGGATGTTCCAGACCTTGTAGATCCGGGCCTGAGGGACCCGGTCCTGCATGATCCCGCGCTGACTTCCGGTCCGCTTGGCCACCCACGCCTGCTGCCGCGCCACCGGCGGCCCCGCAGGGATGTCGCCGAAATACTTCTCCACCTTTTGTCTGGCGGTCTGGACGTCGATGTCACCCGCCACGACCACCACGGCGTTGGCGGCACCGTAGTAGGTCCGGAACCAGTCCTTCACATCATCGAGCTTGGCCGCTTCCAGGTCCTCCATCGAGCCGATCGTGGTCCAGGAATAGGGGTGATTCGGCGGGTAGAGTTTGGGCGTCAGAAAGTCCCACACTTTTCCGTAAGGCTCGTTCTCTCCCTGGCGCTTTTCGTTCTGCACCACGCCCCGCTGCTCATCGAGCTTCGGCTGGCTGATCGCGCCAGTGAGGTGCCCCATGCGGTCCGACTCCATCCACAGGGCGAGATCGAGGGCGTTGGTCGGCACGTTCTCGAAGTAGTTCGTGCGGTCTTCGTTGGTGGTGCCGTTCATATCGGTGGCACCGGCCTGTTCCATCGGGCCGAAGAAGTCCTTGTCGTAGTTCTCGGAGCCGTTGAACATCAGGTGCTCGAACAGGTGGGCGAAGCCGGTGCGCCCGGGCTTCTCGTTCTTGGAGCCCACGTGATACCAGACGTTCACGGCCACGATGGGCGCCTTGTGATCTGCGTGGACGATGAGGGTGAGCCCGTTCGGCAGTACGAACCGCTGAAAGGGGATGTCGAGCCGGGCCTGGGTGGCCGGCTTCGGAGCCTGGCCCTGGAGCGTGGCAGTGGAGCTTGCCGTGGCAAGCAGGGTAGATAGCAGCAGGCTGACGAATCTGGCTGGCACGAGGACCTCAAGGCAGGGATGACATGCGTACGATGGTGGCACGTTCCAAAGACGCGCAGCGGGCGTCAAAAGTTGCAGAGAAAGCCCCGCTAGGCCATCGGTGCGGCGGCGGAGGGCGGAGATTCATTGAAGCTCAACCAGTAACGGGCCAGGGTCTGGATCGTGTTGCAGAACTCGTCATACCGCACCGGCTTCTGAATACAGCTGTTGGCTCCCAGCTGATAGCACTGGGCCAGCTGGCGGGGGTCGATCGAGGAGGCGAGCACGACGACGGGGGTCATGAAGGTGCGGGAGTTTCCTCGCAGCCCGCGCAGTACCTCGATGCAGTCGAGCTTGGACAGCTTCAGGTCGAGCAACACCAGGCGGGGCAGCGCGGCACCGAAGCGGTGGCGGAATGCGCCGCGACCGAGGAGGAAGTCCAGCGCTTCCTCCCCGTCTCGCGCGATCTCGATGTGAACGGAGGGCTCCAGCCCCTGCAGCGGCCGCAGGGTGAGCTCGACCTCCAGCGGGTTGCCCTGGACGAGGAGGATGTCGGTGGTCAGCTGGTCAGCGGGTAAGCGGGTCAGTGGGACAGTCATGATGCACGAGCTTCGCTGTTGTCATCGGGACCCGCTGGTGCCTCGCTGTCCCGCTGTCCCGCTGTCCCGCCTCGCGGCCCCAGCGTCAAATAGAACTTCGCCCCCGCGTCCGGCTCCGATTCCGCCCACACCCGTCCCCCGTGCTTGTGGGCGATGCGCTGGACGATAGCGAGGCCCGCCCCGTTGCCCTCAAACTCATCGGGACGGTGCAGCCGCTGGAACATACCGAAGAGCTTACCCGCGTAGGTCATCTTGAACCCCACGCCGTTGTCCTCGATGCCTAGGCCAACCTGTCCGTCAGCCTCCACCGGATGGATCCGAATGGTGGCCCGGGGGCGCGACCGGGTGAACTTGACCGCGTTGGCAAGCAGGTGAGTGATGGCGATTTTGGCCAGCCCCGCATCGCATTCCACAGTCGGCAGCTCCTCGACCTGCCACTCGATGACCCGTCCGTCGCTGGACGAGCGCAGCTGATCCACGACGTCCTCGACCAGGGTTGTCAACCCGACTTCCCGGCGCAGCAAGTCCTGCCGTCCGATTCGGGACAGGCCCACGAGATCGTCCACCAGCGTTGCCATCTGATCGGCGGCCTGGTGTATACGCTCGGCATAGTGCAGGGCCTCAGGGTCGAGATCTTTCCCGTGGTCATCGAGCAGCATGCGGGAAAAGCCGATCAGGTGGCGGAGCGGCGTGCGCACGTCGTGGGACACTGAATACAGCAAGGTCTCGACTTCGGCCGTTGCCGCCCGCAGAGCGGAGCTCTTGTCCGCCAGCCTTCGCTCCAGCTCACCGGTCTGGCGAGCGAGCTCCTGCCGAAGCCGGGCGTGCTGAATGGCGATGGCCAGCGGAGTCGCGATCTCGAGCGCGATGTCCCGGTGCTCGACATCGAACGCCGCCGGGGTGGATGCGGCGAGATTGATCTCTCCAAACACCTCCCCCTCCACCAGCAGCGGCGAGGAGAGAAATGATCTCAGGCCCTCGGCCTGGAGCTGGCGGAGCATGGGAGGCGAGTCCTTCTCTGCGGCCAGGTCCTCGATGTAGCGGACCGAGCCACGCTGGAGCACCTCGGCGGGCGAAAACTCCGCCATTGGCGATGAAGTGGCGGCCAGCTGGACTCCTCCCGAATAACCGGCGATCAACTCGGCCTGGCCGCGCTCGAAATCAAACAGGACCACGCTGCAGCGCTGGCAGGGAACCATCCGACGCATCCGGCCCAGGGCCGCGCGGCCTACGTCCGCGGGGGAATGCGCCGCGAGGATTGCCTGGTCCATGTCGTGCAGCATCGCCAGCCGGTCGGCCGAGCGACGGAGCTGCTCCTCGGTCCGCTTTCGTTCGGTGATATCGGTGACCATGCCGACGGTGCCGACCAGGGCGCCGTCCTTTCCCAGGATCGGGCTGGACGACACCAGTCCCCAGACCTGGGTCCCGTCCCGCCTACGGAAGCGAAGGTCCTGGCTCTGTCCCGGCGACATCCGGCGGCCCAGGGTGCGCTGGGCGCCGGCACGGGACTCGGGCTCGATGAAATCGAAGACCGGCCGCCCGAGCAGGGTGCCGTTTACGTATCCCAGCAGATCGGCAAGCCGCTGATTCACGTAGGTCATCACCCCGCGGTCGTCCGCCACCCAGATGCCCTCCTGGGCCACGTCGACGAGCTGCTTGAACCGCTGCTCGCTTTCCTGCAGTGCTCGGGTTCGTTCTTCCAGCCGTGACTGTCGTCCTTCGAACGCCGCGGCATGCCCCAGGGCCGCACCCATGAGACCACCCAGGAGCCGGAGCGCCTTGGCATCCCGCTCGGAGAAGGCATGGGGCTCGGGTGAGACCACCTTGAGCAGGCCGAGTATCCGGTGCTCGTCTTTCAGGGGCACGACCAGGATGGAACGAATCCCCAGGTCCTTGTAGGCCTGGTGGGGGACCCGGGGGTCGGATTGAGCATCGTCGCAGCGCTGTAGCTCGCCGGTGCGCGCGCAGAGCCCGGAGAGGCTCGCGTTCATCTTGAGCCGGGGTGCCATGGTGCCGACGTGGACCAGGGGGACCACGTCCTCGGCCTCGATCGCCTCGATCACCGCGCCACTGGCGCCGGTGAGTCCCCGGCTGCGTTCGGCGATGACGCGCATGACGGTATCCGGGTCGAGGCCCGCCGCCGATACCGCCTTCTCCACCTCAAGCACCGCCTGGAACAGCTCGGTGTCCAGCCGCATTGCCTCCTCGGCCAGCTTGCGCTCGGTGATGTCGAACTCGGTCCCCATGTAACCGATCTGACGCCCCAATTCGTCCCGCATCGGCTCCCAGGAACTGGAGCACCACCGGGTCTGACCGCTGCGGGTGACGACCCGGTATTCCTGGTCGCGGAGCGCATTGCCCTCCGCCAACCGGTCCCACTCTGCCAGGATGGCTGGCCGGTCCTCATCGTGGATGTACTGGAGGAATTCCTGTTCCCGGATGTCCTCGACCGGGTACCCGGTAAGCCGCTCGAAGGCAGGATTGACGAAGGTGAGCCGCCGCTCCATGTCGTAGGTGATCACCCCCTCGCGCATGGTTGCGGTGACTGTCTGCAGCTGGCTTTGGAGTTCGGCCGTGGAGCGTTCGGCCCCGCGTCGGCGCCGGCGTTCCCGCCAGAGCAGACCCAGGAGCAGAACCGACAGAGCGAGCAGTGCGCCGCCTGCCAGGAGGTAGGCGCCAGGTAGCTGAATCAGAGGGACCACGAGTCCGAAGATACACCTTCGCCCGGGACCCGGCGAGGAGCCATCGGCCCCATCGCCGGAGTCGGGTTCTCCCCGGCCGCTGGCGGGCGATCCGGGGCTACCCTACACTTACCCGATGGCCTTCCTGGACGACAAGCGGGACCGCGCTGCCTTCTTGATTTTCGTGCTCGGGCTGGGTCTGGTGTACGCCCTGTGGCCCTTCAGCACCGGGCTCATCGGGGTGCCGGTTCTCTACATCATGTTCGCACCGATGTACCGGTCGCTCGTCCGATTGGGACTAAAGCCTGGCCTGGCCGCTGGACTCGTGATTCTATCGGGAATTCTGCTCATCGTCGGCCCGGGGCTGTCGTTTCTGGGGGTAGTGGCCAACGAGGCCCAGGACATGGCGACAGGGGTAATTCGGAGTCCGCTGCTCACCCGGCTCCGGGAGCTCCGGATCGGCCCCTACGACGTGGGCGCGCAGATTGAATCCTTCGGATCGAGCCTGGTCAGCTGGATCGGGGCGAGCGCGGTCGGACTGATCGGCACGGCCACCCGCCTCGGCATCCAGCTGACCATTGCCTTCTTTGGACTGTACTACCTGCTGCAGGAGCCGGGGGTAGCCTGGAAGCAGGTGCGACCCTTCATTCCCTTTTCGGCTCGTAACGCAGAGATCCTGCGTGAGCGGTTCCGGGGAGTCACGATATCCACCCTTATCGGAACGCTTCTAACCGCTTCGATTCAGGGTTTGCTCGTCGGGGTCGCGTTCTGGCTGACGGGGATACCCAACGCCTTGTTCTGGGGAGTCGTGACCGTGATCGTCGCGATCCTGCCGGTCGTGGGAAGCGCACTGGTCTGGGGGCCGGGCGTCCTTCATCTCGCGCTGGAGGGCCGCTACGGTTTCGCCATCGTGCTTGCCATCTGGGGGGCGGTGGTGGTTGGTAACGTGGACAACGTCATCCGTCCGATCGTGTTCCGGCGCTGGGCCCAGATCCATCCCTTCATCACCATCATCGGCGCCTTCGCCGGAATCCAGTATTTCGGGCTACTCGGCCTGCTCATGGGCCCGTTGGCGATCTCGTATTTCTTCGAGCTGATCCGGATGTACAAGGAGGAGTACCTGATCGAGGAAGCCGTGGCTGAGGAGGTTCTCTCCCCGCCTCCCCGCCTTCCCCCCTCCCCCTCCAGAACAGAAACACCGGTATCCCGAGCAGAATGAGCCCGGTGCCCTTCACCGCGTTGCCGGGGTTGGAGGCGATCGATCCTATCACCACGTAGAGCGCCGCGAGCATGAACCCCAATGGCACCAGGGGAAATCCGGGCATTCGATACCGAATCGTAGAGGGCTCCTGGCCGGTCCGTTCCCGGGCCCGAAAAACGAACACGGTCGACGTCACCGCCGCGAAAAAGATCCAGTCGCCAAAAACCACGTAGTCCAGCAGCTCGCCGTAACGGCCGGTCAGCGTGAGGATGATCGCCCAGGCACCCTGAAACAGAATGGCGGCGGAGGGAGTGCGATACCGTGGGTGCAGCCGCGCCAGGCTGGGAAAGAAGAGCCCGTCTCGAGCCATTGCCTGGTAGACCCGGGGAGACACCAGGATCACCAGATTCAGGAACCCGAAGGTCGAGATGGCGATGCCCGCAGCGATAAGCCGCCGACCGGGGGGACCGAGCAGGGCATCCATCGCGTCGGCCGCCGGGGCATTGCTGCCGGCGAGGCCAGCCAAGCCGAGCGTGCGAAGGTAGGCCAGGTTCGCAAGCAGGTACACCGCGACCACGATGGTCACCCCTGCCACCAACGCGCGCGGCAGGTTTCGCTCCGGCTCGATCAGCTCTTCGGCCACGAAATTCGTCTGCTGCCAGCCGCCGAAGGCAAAGAGCACCGGCACCAGGGCCGTGCCCACGGCGAGCAGGAGACCGCCACGGGCCAGAGGCTCCAGCTGTTCCGTGGGGGCCGCTGCCGGAGCGAGCATGATGCCGGCCAGGATCAGGATTGCCAGCGCAGCCAGCTTCAGAACCGTGAACACATTCTGGGTGACCGCACCCGGCTTGACGCCCAGATAGTTTACCGCCGACAGCAGCAGGATCGCGCCAACTGCGAGCGGCAGTCGCGCAGCCGGTCCCAGTCCGGTCAGGGCGGCGGTATAGGTCGCGAACGTCACGGCCACGGCGGCGATGGCGCCGGTGGCGATCACCAGCAAGAGCGTCCAGGCATAGAGAAATGCCGGCAGCTGTCCGTAGGCATCGCGGAGATAGGCATAACCCCCTCCGGCCACCGGCCGTCGCGCCCCCAGTTCGGCGAAGACCAGGGCGCCCAGCAGCGCGATGCCGCCCCCCAGCACCCATACGCCCAGGGTGAGCTCGAAAGTTCGAGCCCGCTCGGCTACGAGCGCCGGATTGAGGAAAATGCCGGAGCCGATAATGCCCCCGACGACCATCATCGTCCCGGAGAAGAGTCCGATCCTTCGGGCGTAGGTGCCCGAGGACGAGGTGGCACCCGCAGCCTCCGCCCTCACCGAATTAAGTTGGGGCATGTTCCAATTCTGGTTGCAGAGATCTGGAGGCTCCTGCTCTCGCGCGCCATGGCACCCATGATAGCGACTCTTCCAACCCGCCGGCTGGGCCAGAGCGATCTTCACCTGACCACGGTCGGCTTCGGCGCCTGGGCCGCCGGAGGAGGTGGCTGGGCGTTCGGTTGGGGTCCTCAGAATGACGCCGATTCCATCGCCAGTATCCGGCGCGCGCTCGAACACGGAATCAACTGGATCGACACCGCGGCAGTGTACGGGCTCGGACACTCGGAGGAGGTCGTGCGCCGCGCTCTCGAGGGAATGCCCGCAGCCAGCCGTCCTTACATCTTCACGAAGTGCGGGCTCGTCTGGGACGAAGCTGACCCGGAGGCGCCACCTCGCCAGGTACTCGAGCCGGAATCGATCCGCCAGGAGTGTGAGGCGTCGCTGCGCCGGCTCGGGGTGGAGCGAATCGATCTCTATCAGTTCCACTGGCCGGACCAGAGCGGAACGGAGGTGGAGGAATCCTGGGAGACGATGACGCGGCTCGTGGATGAGGGCAAGGTCCGCGCGATTGGGGTCTCGAACTTCGATGTAGGCCTGCTCGAGCGCTGCCAGGCAGTTCGGCACGTGGATTCGCTGCAGCCGCCGCTTTCGCTCATCCGGCGTCAGGCGGCGGAGGCGGAAATCCCCTGGTGCGCGGCGCACGGAACCGGAGTCATCGGGTATAGTCCAATGCAGTCGGGTCTTCTGACCGAGCGCTTTTCCGTGAATCGGATCGAGTCGCTCTCCGAGGACGACTGGAGGCGGCGCTCGCCGGACTTCAGGCCTCCCAAGCTGAGCCGGAACCTGGCGCTGCGAGACGCCCTGCGGCCGATCGCTCAGCAGCACGGTACCACGGTCAGTGCAGTGGCGATCGCCTGGACTCTCGCCTGGCCCGGCGTGACCGGGGCGATCGTCGGGGCCCGCTCTCCTGACCAGGTGGATGGCTGGATCGGGGCCGCAACCCTCGAGCTGACCCTTGCCGATCTGGATCAGATTGCCAGGGCCGTGGGCCAGACCGCCGCAGGCTCCGGCCCCGCGCTTCCCAAGTAGGTAGGAGGATACGGTGGGGATACATCACATCACCGCGATTGCCGGAGAGCCGCAGCGCAACCTCGACTTCTATGCCGGCACGCTCGGGCTCCGCCTGGTCAAGCTGACCGTCAATTACGACGACCCTTCCACCTATCATCTGTATTATGGCGACGAGCTGGGGCGACCCGGCTCCCTTCTCACCTTTTTCCCCTGGCCTCACGGACGCCGTGGCCGCCAGGGGACCGGTCAGGCCGGCACGGTATCCCTTGGCGTCCCTTCAGCATCCCTCGGGTTCTGGATCGAACGGCTGCTGAGCCGGGGTATCAAGTACACCGGACCCGCTCGCCGCTTCGAGGAGCAGGCCCTCTCATTTACCGATCCGGACGGACTGCTGGTCGAGCTGGTGGCCACCCCGCAGGCCAACGGGACAGCACCGTGGGGGGATGGCCCGGTGGCCCCGGAGCACGCCGTTCGGGGTCTGCATGGAACCACGTTGTGGGAAGACGGCGATAGCGGCACGGCAGACTTTCTGGTTGGCGACCTCGGCTTCCAGCCCGCAGGCGAAGAGGGTGGCCTGATCCGCTTTCAATCGTCTGGGCCCGGGCTGGGCCAGTTCGTCAACCTGAGGCGGGCACCCGGCTTCTGGGGCGGGGTAGATGGGGTCGGGACGATACACCACGTCGCCTTCCGAGCGGCCAGCGAGCAGGAGCAGCTGGATCGGCGAGCGGCGATCGAGGCTCGGGGAATCGAGATCACGCCGGTGATCGACCGGCAGTACTTCCGATCGATCTACTTCAGAGAGCCCGGCGGCGTGCTGTTCGAGATCGCTACCGACCGTCCGGGCTTCACGATTGACGAGCCGGCGGCTGAACTAGGGTCGCGCCTGATGCTCCCACCGGCGTTCGAGCCCAGGCGCAAGGAGATCGAAGAGGCCCTACCTCCCATCCGTTTCGGTCTTTCTTCTCTTACGCCTTTCACTGGACTTTCGCACGGTTGACATACCGCCATAAGTGGCGGCCGTCGAGGCGTCTGGCGTCGCCCGTTCCTATCACTTGCCGGTTGCGCGCCAGACGCACCGGCGATGCGAGTTGAGGATGTATGTGATGCTTCCTGCTGCCGTCCTTGAACAGGAGCGCCTCTTCGTGGCCGAGCGCCTCCTCACCGAGATTGAACGTCGCCACAGCTTACCCCATCCCGCGCAGCGTGAAATCCACCCCGTTATCATCGACCGATTCCTGACCACCTATCTCCCGGAGACCAGAGATGGGGAGCCCGCGCCGCTCGTCCTCGAGTACGCGTTCTCCCGCAGCCTGCGTGAGGCTCTGGAGCTCATGCGGGAGGTAGTGAGCGAGGCCCCCTCGGGGTACGGGGCTGCCCTGTACGTGTACGACCTGGATACCGGCATCTAGGGTGGTGCCAAGGCGCCTAGAGTAACTCGTCCGCCCGAGCGCTGTCGTTGTCATGGCAGCGCTTTTGGTCTCCTCGCGGTTCACCTCACTCACCTCCACGCTCGAAGCCCTCGTGACCACCCGCCATCCCTTTGTGTTGGGCGTCGCAGTTCTTCTGCTGGCTGCGCATCCGGTTGCCGGCCAGAGCCCGCCCGGGAGCGGGCAGAGAGAGGAAGCGGAGGTCTCTGACCTGGCCTTCCGGCTGGCTTCGCTGTCGGCCGTCACCGGTTATGAGCGCGCGCTGGTGGACACCGTGCTCCGGCTCCTGCCGGGCTCCATCCGCGATCGCGCGGGGAACGCATACCTCCCGCTTGGAGGGGGGAGCGGCGGGCGCCTGGTCGTCTGCCCACTCGATGAACCCGGGTACGTGACTGGGGGAATCCGTGAGGATGGCTACCTCACTTTACGCCGGGTGCCGGGTCGGGTGGCACCGCTGTTCGATCAGCAGCTGGAGGGTCATCGAGTCACGATCCAGGGCCGGCGAGGCCCGGTCCCGGGAGTCGTGGCCGTGCGTTCGATCCACCTGACTCGCGGACGCCAGGTCGCCGATACCCCCTTCACCGTGGATGATGCCTACGTAGACGTCGGGGCGACCTCGCCTCAGGAAGTCGCGGGGCTGGGCATCGGCGTGCTGGCACCGGTCACCTTGACCAAGCGCCCCCAGGGCTACGGCAGCGGTCTGCTGGCGGCTCCGGCCGCAGGGCGCCGCACCGCGTGTGCTGCGCTGCTGTTGGCCGCGCGCAAGTCGACCATCAGAGCGAAGACGCTTTCTCCCGTGACAGTGGCATTTGCCGTCGAGCAGGAGCTGTCCCAGGGCGGACTCGGCACTCTGGCCAATGCGTTCGGCCCCTTCGAGGAAACCCTGATCGTCGATGGCCGGCCCGGCGCGCGTGGTGCTCTCCAGCAGGGACCTGACGCCGACACATTGGTCCGGTGGCCGAAGTTAGGGCGAGTCACCCGGTGGTCACTCCCGGTTGCGCATGCCGGCACGCCGGTCGAGACGGTCTCGTTGGGAGATGCGGCGGCCATGCGGGATTCACTCATGAGCTGGATCGGAGGAGACTCTGCCGTGGGCCGTCCGCTTGAACCGGGCGCGGGCTCCACCAGGGTAGTGCGGCCCGGAGGCACACCGAAAGCGCTGCAGGAGGTCATCGATGTGCTCGCGCCCCTGGCGGAGAGTTATGGCGTGTCGGGGATGGAAGGGCCCGTGCGAGCGGTGGTTGAGCAGTTGCTTCCGGCGTGGGCCCGGACCGAAACCGACAGCGCCGGCAACCTCTGGCTGACCCTGGGGAAGGGAGAGCCGACCGTCGTCTTCGTGGCGCACCTGGACGAGATCGGATTTCGAATCACGACCATCAGGGATGACGGGTCGTTGGATCTGACGCCGGTGGGTGGACTGTTTCCTTCACTCTGGGAGGCGAAACCGGCACTGGTGCATACTGGGCGCGACCCCGTCCCAGGGGTATTCATGCCTCGGGACTCGGGAACCGGGCCCGAGCTGAAGCGCACGCCACCCTCGCTTCGGGCCGAAGTCGGGACTGCGTCACGGGAGGCAACCGAGGCACTCGGCATCGCCGTCGGGCACACGCTGACCATGCCGAAGCAATTTGTGCGATTGGCGGGGAGTCGAGCCACCGCCCGATCGTTCGATGACCGGGTGGGATCGGCGGCCCAGGTATTGGCCGTACGGCGGATCAACCCCGGGCGTCTCCGGCACACGGTGATCTTTCTCTGGAGCACCCGGGAGGAGATCGGGCTGGAGGGAGCCCGCGCCGCGGCCAATGCGCTGGGGCTCCGGCCGGTGCGGGTACACGCCATCGATACGTTCGTATCGGCCGACTCGCCCCTCGAGCCCACCAACTTCGGGGTCGCTCCGCTCGGCCGAGGTGCAGTAGCGCGGGCGCTGGACAACAGCTCCGTTACTCCGCCACGCCTGGTGGACTCGCTCCTGGCTCTGGCGCGGGCCCGTCACATTCCCTTGCAGGTAGGCACGACCAATGGCGGCAACGACGGCTCGGTATTCTCGGCGTACGGGGTACCCGACGTGCCGATCGGGTGGCCACTCCGGTACTCACATTCGCCGGCGGAGACAGTCGATCTGCGGGATGTCGCGAGCCTTGCGGCGATGATCCAGGCGGTGGCAGAGCGCTGGTAGTGGTGGGCCTTGCACTCCAGCTACGGCGCTGCATATTTATGCAATATGCAACCGACACCCCTGGCGCTCGCCTTCTCCGGCGGACTCGACACCTCCTACTGCGTCCCCCGCCTGGCCGAGGCCGGGTGGTCGGTGCATACGGTGTATGTGAACACCGGTGGTGCCTCCCCGTCTGATCGCGAGGCCATCCGGCGCCAGGCAGAGCAGGTGGGTGCTGTCCAGCATCACGAAATCGACTCCCGGCATCAGGTGTACGACCGGTTCGTCCGGTTCCTGGTCCAGGGGAACGTGCTGCGGGGCGAAGTCTATCCGTTGAGCGTCGCGGCCGAGCGGACGCAGCAGGCGCTCTCTCTGGTTGAAGCCGCCCGGCGGATCGGGGCGAGCGCCGTCGCCCATGGTTCCACCGGCGCCGGGAATGATCAGGTCCGCTTCGACGTCGCCCTCCGCGTACTCGCCCCAGACCTCCAGATCGTCACGCCGATTCGGGATGAGGGAATCCAGCGCGAGCAGGCGATGGCATTCCTGAACGCCCGTGGCCTTCCGGTTCCGGCCAAGGCCGGTGCCTATTCGATCAATCGCGGTCTCTGGGGCACCACTTGGGGGGGCGGCTGGACCCACGACACCTGGGCCGGACCGCCGGATGAGCTGCTCGAGCCCCCGTCCGGCGCACCAGGGCCGGTCGAGATTGCCCTGGGCTGGAAGCAGGGCCTCCCCGTCGAGTTGAACGGCAGAGCGCTGGACGGTCCGGACCTGATTCAACAGCTAGGCGACCTTGCCGAGTCCTACGGCATCGGCCGCGGCATCCACGTCGGCGAAACCGCACTGGGTATCAAGGGCAGGGTCGGCTTCGAGGCGGGAGCCGCCCTGTTGCTCATCTCCGCGCACCGCGAGCTGGAAAAGCTGGTGCTCACCAAGTGGCAAACGTTCTGGAAGGATCAGCTCGGCCGCTTCTACGGCGACCGGCTGCACGAGGGCCAGTACTTCGACCCGTCGCTCCGCGACATCGAGGCATTGATCACCAGTTCGCAGGCGCGGGTCACCGGTGAGACCCGGGTGCGCCTGGCGGCGGGTCGTTTCCACGTGGTCGGAACCCGAAGTCCGCACTCCATGATGGACCGCTCGGTGGCGACGTATGGTGAAGAGAACCGGCTTTGGACCGGCGATGAGGCGCGGGCGTTTGCACGCGTCGCCGCGGTGCCTTCTCTGCTCGCAGCTAAGGCGGCAAACGGGGCCCAAAAGCTTCACCCCGAAGGCGCGAAGAACACGAAGAAGAGCAAGGTAAAAATCACGAGGAGGAGCTGAATGGTCGTGACCACGCGCGTGAGGTTAGACCGTATCGCCTCGTCCACCCGGAACGCGGCGCTCTCGCCCGAGGTGATCGTCGGTGACGAGATCCTCGCAAGCGAGGGCTACGTGCTCGCGGTTCGAATCCTGGCTGACAAGTCAACCTACAATACCGTCGAAGACGTCACCGGACGGATGCTGGAGCTGCGGGGCGGGGATGTTCTCGCCGGCACCCTCGGCACCCGGCGCGCGCTCCGAGGATATGCCGGTGTCGTGCCCAGTCACATCAGCGTGGGTGACACCATCGAGGTGCTCAACCTGGGCGGGATCCTGGGACAGTGCACCTCGATGAACCCCGACATTGGCCCACCGTTCAAGGCGGAGGTGCTCGGCGCCATCCTCGCGTTCCCCGACCTGGGTGACCGGATCGGCCGCCCCGCGCACATCAAGGATCACTCGGTGCCTCCGGCCGACACGCTTGAGAGCAGCATTCCGGTGGTGTATGTGGCCGGCACCTGCATGAACGCCGGCAAGACGGTGGCTGCCACCGAGCTGGTGCGCGGCCTCACTCGCGCAGGGCTCAAGGTCGCCGCGGCCAAGCTGACCGGTGTCTCCCTGATGCGGGATGCGCTTTCCATGGTGGATGCTGGTGCGGTGGCTGCACTCACCTTCAATGACGTTGGCGTCGCCAGCACCCATGCTGGGGTGACGGTCACAACGGCCAAGGGAATCTTCAACCGGCTGGCCGGAGCCAAACCCGACGTGATCGTGGCCGAGCTGGGCGACGGTATCCTGGGCGAATACGGGGTGCAGGACATCCTGCTCGACGCCGAGCTCATGGGGGTCGGGGCCGCCTATGTGATGGCGGCGCCGGATCCGGTGGCCTGCTGGGGCGCTACCGAGCTGATGCGGAACCAGTTCGGACTGCCCATCACCGTGATCACCGGCCCCGCCACGGACAACGAGGTTGGCCAGGTCTACATTCAGACTGGACTCGGCCTGCCGGCGCACAATGCGCGCAGGGATGCGGCTGGATTGCTGTCAGTTGTTCGGACATCGCTGGAGAATTGGGTCGGGAGTCAGGAGTCAGGAGTCAGGGCTCAACTTTCACATGCATCCCCGACTCCAGACTCCCGACTCCTGACGGTCGACGCTCGATGAAGGTCGCCGTCATCGGGGGCGCCGGCTACGTCGCCGGCGAGCTCCTGCGTCTGCTGCTCCAGCATCCGGAGGTAACGGAGTGTGTGGCAACCAGCCGAAGCCAGGCCGGAAAGGCCATCGGGGAGGTGCATCCGGCTCTGGCTGGAGTCACGGGCGCCCGTTTGGCTGGGAGCACTGCGGGCGAGGCCGCGCGTGACCGGGACGTGGTGTTCCTCAGCCTGGAGCACGGGGAGTCGTCCAAGGTTGCGGGCGAGGTCTTCGCCGCCGGCCCCGGGCTGGTGGTCGACCTCGGCGCCGATTTCCGGGTCCAGGATCTCCAACTGTACCAGCAGCACTATGGAAACCATCCCGCTCCCGACCTGGTCAGCCGGTTCCGCTACGGCCTGGCCGACATCGCCGGGAGCAAGCTCGCCGGGGCGACCGCCATCGCGGCCCCGGGATGCTTTGCCACCGCGGCGCAGCTGGCACTCTATCCCTTGGCTCGTGCGGGTCTCGACGTCACTCCGTCGCTCTTTGCGGTGACCGGCTCGAGCGGTGCCGGTGGGCGGCCGAAGGAAACCACCCACCATCCGACCAGGGCGCATAATCTCTTTGCCTATTCGGTGCTGGGTCATCGTCATGAGGCCGAGGTGCTGCAGAGCTGGCGCGAGTGGGTGGGCCGTCCCGACGCCACTGCGCGGCTTATGACCCATTCGGGACCCTTCGTCCGCGGGATCTACCTGACGCTGCATGCCTATCTGCCGCGGGATCTCAACATTTCGGGGTCAACTGCGAGTCAGTGGTTTCGCGACGCATACGCGGGCCGGCCCTTCGTACGCCTACTCGACGCGCCGCCGGAGCTCACTCATGCGGTGGGGACCAACTACGCGCTGATGCATGCCACTGAGAGCCCTGACCGACGCGAGGTCCAGGTGAGTGTTGCGATCGATAATCTGGTGAAGGGAGCTGGCGGTCAGGCGATTCAGTCAATGAACCTGGCCCTCGGGATCAACGAATGCGCGGGGCTGACGGCTGCGGGGATATTTCCATGCTGACGGGGCGGACAGGCGGACAGGCGGATAGGCGGTCGGACAGTCTGACGATGCCCAGCGTTCGACTGACCGACCGCCCGACGGACCGGCCGTCCGCCTTACTCCCCGTCTACGCCCAGTTTCCCGTTCGCCCGGTGCGGGGCCGAGGCTCATGGCTGACGGACGAGAACGGCGAGGAGTGGCTGGACGCCTATGGTGGCCACGCGGTCGCTGCCACCGGCCACAGTCATCCTGACGTGGTCCGGGCTATCAGCAAGCAAGCCTCTCAGCTCCTCTTCTACTCGAGCGCGGTAGCTCATCCGGCCCGGGAAGCGTTGGCCGAGAAGCTGGTGGAGCTCTGTCCCGAACCTCTGAGCCGGGTCTTTCTATGTAACTCCGGCGCCGAGGCGAATGAGAACGCGCTTCACCTGGCTCGCCGGCATACCGGCCGGCAGACGATCGTCTCGGTGCGTGGGGGATGGCATGGCCGCACGGTGGGCACGCTCGCTGGCACCGACGGTGCGAAGTATGAGGAAGCGGCACGGCGGAGCGGAATCCCGCTGTCACGCAAGGTGCCGTTCGATGATATCGCAGCGCTGGACGCCTCGGTGGATCAGGCCGTGGCCGCCCTGATCGTGGAGCCAGTGCAGGGTCTCGCTGGCGCTCGGGCTTGCGCGCCGGAGTTTCTGCAGGCGGCGCGGTGGTTCTGCTCCGAGCGCGGCGCGGCGCTGATTTTCGACGAGGTCCAGTGTGGGGTGGGACGTTGCGGCGCCTTCAGCGCGGCCGAGGCGTTCGGGGTGACGCCGGATATCCTCACCTTTGCGAAGGGGCTCGCGGCCGGGCTGCCGATCGGCGCGGTTGTCGCCACGGCGGAGGTCAGCAGCAGCATCAGCATAGGCGACCTCGGCAGCACGTTTGGAGGCGGACCAGTACCCTGCGCCGCGGCCCTGGCGAACATCGAAGTGATCGAGCGCGAGGGTCTGATCCAGAATGCTGTGGAGGTGGGCCGCTTTCTGACCGAGGGCGCGCTCAAGATCGGGGTGCACCGGGTGAGTGGCCGGGGATTGCTCCTGGGGTTGCACCTTGGCCGTTCGGCGCTCGCGGTCCAGCAGGCCCTGTTCGACCATCGCATCCTTACCGGTACCGCGTCCGACCCCCACGTGCTTCGGCTGCTGCCCGCGCTCTCGTTTCAGAAAGACGAGGCCGAAATCCTGCTCACCGGACTCAAGGTGGTCCTCTCGTGAAACGAGATTTTCTCGCGCTCGAAGACTGGGCCCCCGCAGACATCGATGGACTGCTGACTCTCGCCGCCCGGATCAAGCGGGGCGAGATCAGCGGCGGGCTGGAGAAGAAAGTCCTGGCGATGGTGTTCATGGATCCCAGTCTCCGGACCCGGACCAGCTTTGAGACCGCGATGTTCCTCCACGGTGGCCACGCCGTCGTGCTGGAGCCAGGCAAGGGCAGCTGGACGCTGGAGACGGAGCCGGGCGCGGTGATGGATGGGGCGTCGGTCGAGCACATCATCGATGCCGCCCGCGTGCTGGGGCGCTACGCCGATGCGCTCGGTGTCCGGTCGTTCCCCCGGGGCACCGATTGGGCGGTGGCAAGGAAAGACGCGATCATCCGGAGTTTCGCGGAACACTGTGAGAAGCCGGTCATCAACCTCGAGTCGGCCCGCCGGCACCCGTGCCAGGCGCTGGCCGACGCCATGACCTTGCGAGAGAAGCTGGGCCAGGTCGAAGGCAAGCGGTTCGTGCTCACCTGGGCCTGGCATCCCAAGGCCCTGCCCACCGCGGTCCCGGCCAGCGCCGCGCTGGCCGCGGCCCGGCTCGGTATGGAGATCGTGATCGCGCGGCCTGAAGGATACGAGCTGGATCCGGAGGATACGGCATTGATTCGCAAAGTCGCCCAGCAGTCCGGCGGCGAGTTTGTGCATATCATCGACGACCCGGATGAGGCCTTGGTCGGAGCCGATGCGGTATACGTGAAGTCCTGGGGCTCGGTAAAGCTCTACGGCAAGCCGGAGGAGGAAGCCGAGCACCGCGCCGGCCTGCGGGACTGGCGGCTGACCGCACCGCGTCTCCGCTCGACCCGGGGAGGGAAGGGCATCGTGATGCACTGCCTCCCGGTGCGGCGCAACGTCGAGATCGACGACAAGGTGCTGGAGGGGCCCAACTCGGTGGTGGTGGACCAGGCCGAGAACCGGCTGCACGTCCAACGCGCACTGCTACTCGAGCTGATCGGTGAAAAAGCGTGACGATCGATACCACGAAGGGCATTGCAGGACTGAAGGGCGCGCTCCGCTACGTCCGCGCCTACCGCGACCAGGTCTTCGTGGTGAAGCTGGGCGGAGACGTCCTCGCTCAGCCCGAGGTTCTCGACAGCGTAACGGGACAGCTCGCCCTGCTTTCGTCGCTGGGAATCCGGATCGTGGTGGTCCACGGTGGCGGCCCGCAGGCCACCTCCTTGAGTCGCCGGCTCGGCTTTGAGCCCCGGATGGTGGCCGGACGCCGGGTTACCGATGATGGCGCCCTCGAAGTGGCCAAGCTGGTTTACGCCGGCCAGATCAACGTGGACCTTCTAGCGGCGCTGCGCGCGCACCGGGTGCAGGCCGTGGGACTGAGCGGGGTCGATGCCGAGCTCATCACCGCCCATCGCAGGCCCCCGGTGTCAGTGATGGACGATGCGGGTGCCACAGTGCGGGTGGACTATGGCCACGTGGGCGACATCGATCGAGTCGACCCCCGCGTGCTGGTTACCCTGACCGAGGCACGCATGGTTCCGGTGGTGGCCAGTCTGGCGGGCGGAGAGGACGGCGAGGTGTACAACGTCAACGCCGACACCGTGGCCGAGTCGCTCGCCGTGGCACTCCGAGCTCAGAAACTGATCTTCCTGACCGGGGCACCCGGTGTGCTCCGGAATCGAGACGACCCTTCCACCCTGGTGACGTTCGCCGATCCCGATGACCTGGCCGGCCTCATGGCCAACGGGGCGCTCGCCGGCGGCATGCGTCCCAAGGTGGAGGCCTGCATCCGTGCGGCCACCGGCGGGGTCGAGCGCACTCACATCATCGACGGGCGCGCGCCCGACGCGCTTCTGCTCGAGGTCTTTACCGGCGCCGGGTGTGGCACGATGATCGTGGGACGCAAGGAAAAGGCGACCTATTTGGGGGTGGATCTTGCCGGGTGAGATCGATCTCCTGCGCGAGCTGATCGCCATTCCGTCCGTGAGCGGTGAAGAGACCGCCATTGCCATATTCATCGAAGAGACCACGCGGCGATGGGGATTAGACGTAATTCGGAATGCCCACGCGGTGCAGATCGAGGTGCGTGGCTGGGGTGCGGGGCAGACCCTGGCGCTGGCCTCCCATCTGGATGTGGTGCCGCCAGGCGCCGGTTGGACCAAAGATCCGTTCAACCCAATCATCGAGGGAACGCGGCTCTATGGGCGTGGCTCTGGCGATGCGAAAGCTTCTGTAGCCGCGATGCTGTACGCCGCCAAGGATATCGTAGATAGCGGCGGCATGGACACGGGGCGCCTGCTGATCATTCTTGGCTACGGCGAGGAGACTAAGAGCACCACTATGGGTGAGGCGGTCGCGGCCGCTGGAGAGATCGACGCCGCGGTCATCGGGGAGCCGACCGGACTCGATTTTGCCATTGCCCAGCGAGGGCTCATGATGGTGGATCTTCTGGCCCAGGGCGACCAGCGACACGCCGCCTATGCCTCGAGTGACGACGGCTTCACCAACTCGGTGCAGGTTCTCTCCCGGGACCTTCTCCAGCTGGAAGGCCTGTTTGCTTCGCGCTCCCACCCGGTGCTCGGGCGGGCCACGGCCACGCCCACCATGCTCGAGGCCGGAATCAGCCGAAACATTACCCCACCCGTCGCGCGAGCCGTGCTGGACGTCCGCAGCACGCCGGACTGGACTCACGAGGAGCTCGCCCGGGAGCTCCGGGCGGCTCTGACTTCAGATGTGATCGTCACCTCTCGCCGCCTAGTTCCCTGCGAGACGCCGCCGGGTTCGCGCCTGCTGGCCACCGCAACCCAGCTTCGGCCCGCCGCCACCCAGTTTGGCAGTCCCACCTGCTCCGACTGGGTCTTCTTTCGGGGCATCGACGCTATCAAGTGCGGGCCTGGCACCAGCCGTCGCTCGCACACCGCGGACGAGTACGTCGATATCCCCGAGGTCACTGCGGCGCGCGGCTTCTACGGGCAGCTGGTGCGGGCCTACCTCTCGGGGCATTGAAGCATGGACCGGCCTAACACTCTCTGGAGCTCCACGACACCCGATCAACGCCTGTTCGAGTACACGACGGGCGACGACCGGACCTGGGACGCCCGACTCCTGTCCTGGGATGTGCTCGGCAGCCTCGGTCATATCGAGGGGCTGCGCGCGGCCCGTCTCATTACCACCGCCGAGTACGGCCAGATGCGCCGCGGCCTGCGTGAGGTCTTCAATGCCACCTCGCGTGGTCGTCTCAAGCTCGACCACCGGCACGAGGATGTACACACGGCGGTCGAGTACTGGCTCACCAGCCGGGCACCCGGCTTTGGGGAGCGGCTGCACACCGGCAGATCCCGCAACGATCAGGTGGCCTGTGATCTGCGCCTCTTTCTCAAGGACGAGCTGCTGAAGGTAAACGCCGCCGCGCTGGGGCTCGCCGCCGCACTTGTCGATTTTGCGCAGCGCCATCGGAACGTGCTCTGGCCCGGCTATACCCACGGCCGGCGAGCCATGCCTTCATCCGTGGGCTTGTGGGCCGGAGCGCTCGCCGAGGGTGTGCTCGATACGGTTGAATCGCTGCCGGCGCTGTGGGCCCGGGTTGACCGCTCGCCGCTCGGCAGCGCGGCTGGATACGGCGTGCCGCTTCCACTCCAGCGCAGGGTGGTGGCGCGGGCGTTGGGGTTTGCGGGATTGGATGTCAACGTTGCTTCAGTGCAAGGAGGGCGGGGGAAGCTGGAGGCGGCCGTGCTGTTCTGGTGTACCCAGCTGGGACACGACGTGGCCCGGCTGTCTCAGGACGTGATCGTGTTCAGCGGCGAGGAGTATGGATATCTGAGCCTGCCGCCCGACCTGGCCACGGGGTCGAGCATCATGCCGCATAAGCGGAATCCCGATCTGTTCGAGCTGACCCGGGGACGGGCATCGGCGGTCGAGGGGGACCTGCTGGCGGTGCTGCAGATCAAGGCCAAGCTCTCGGGAGGGTATCACCGTGATTTCCAGCTGCTCAAGGAGCCTCTGATGAGGGGGCTGGATCGCACCGGGGCGATGCTCGAGGCTGTCACTCACGCGTTGCCGAAGCTGGGGGTTGATCCGAAGAAATGCGAGGCGGCGCTGGCCGGTGGCGCGCTGGCGACCGACGAGGTGATGCGGCGGGTTGAAGCCGGTCGCCCGTTCCGTACCGCCTACCGGGAGGTAGCCGCAGCACTCAAGGACGGAGAGAGCTTCGCATCACCTGCACCGGCCCGGATCATCTCTCGCCGGAGCTCTCCCGGCGGCCTGGGCAACCTTGGCCTGCCGGAGCTGAAAAAGCGCATCCGGCAATCGCAAGCCTGGAGCGCACGCGAGCGAAAGCGCTTCGACCGCGCGATGACCAAGCTGGCCGGCAGACCTGCCCCCCTGCCCCGCCGTCCCGCGGCCCCGCAACCGTGACCGCCGACCGCCGAAAGCGCCATCTCAAGATCCTCGAGCTCATCAGCACCCGGCCGGTGCGCACTCAGGAGGACTTGGCTGACGCCTTGACCGCGCTGGGTTGGGATGTCACCCAGTCCTCAGTGAGCCGGGACATCGCGACGCTCCGGCTGGTGAAGGTGGAGGGCGCCTACCGCCGGTCGCCCCCGGGTGCCTCGCGGAGCGATCCCGACGAACGGCGGGTTGGTGAAGGGGTACTCACGATGGAAACAGCCGGCGATGCGCTGGTGGTGCTCCATACCCCGCCGGGGGAAGCCAACCACGTCGCCGTGGCGCTCGACCGGCTCGCATGGCCCGAGGTGATCGGAACCATTGCCGGAGATGACACCATTTTCCTGGCGGTAAGGAACTCGACGGCTCAGCGGCGGGTGCTGCGGCAAGTGCGGAGGCTAGCATGAATTGAAGCTTGACGCCCCTGGTGCCGAAACTCCAATACTGACCGGCAGGATCGCCCCTCCGCGTGAGGGTCGCGACAAAGGCAAACCCGTCGAAAGGCGGGGACGCAAAGCTACGAGGCTATCGCTCGCTGCGCACCGATGCGCCGGGCCATGCCAGTCGGGCTGCCGAACGAACCGAAGGAGGGGTTCATGCTATCCAGCCCGCGGAGTCTCGGCTTCGTGCTCGCGGTTATCCTGGGGGCGATGCTCGTCCCGGGGTGTCGCCCCCCGCGGTCGGAGCGGAGTCAGAGCGGCTTCTCCGAGGCCTGCGCCGGTGGTGGCCGAGGACAGGCCCGAGAGCCCACCTGCCGCACCTTACTGCGCTGAATCAGCTGATCGGCGGCCGCCCTGAGATCATATTCGCCCCCGCCGCTGGGCATTCCCAGGTAGTAGGCCCCAGGCTCTCCGGTCACCGCGCCGAGCAGCGTTCCTTGGACGCTCTTGGCGGCAGCGGCGCGCTCCTGAACCCCGGCCTCCGGCCCAAAGACGATCACGAGCAGGTCCGGCGCGACAGTCCTCCCTCCTGCCGGACCGCGACACGCCGCACTCAGGATGCTATCGACCGGCTCGGCCCGGGGCGGCGCGGTCCCAGGTGCCGCAGCACGTCCGGTACCCGGCGGACGGACGGAGTCTTGGGGGGAGCGGAGGCTGTCTCGGGAGGCGGTGGTGCTGTCTCGGGAGCCGGGCACGCTATCCGCGGCAACGGCGCTATCCGGATTGACCGGCTGGCTGTCCGCTGCCGCCCGCGCCGTAGTATCAGGAGCTGGAGCTTGCGCGATCGCCGGAGGGGGGACCATCAGGACCCCCAGCAACAGCCAATTCGCCAGGAGGGTTGAATGCAGAGACATGAACGGCCTTGCGTTTCGAACCAAGTGCGACACAGCTATCCGATGGCAAGATAGCCGCTCCTGCTGTTCGCGGGACAACCCCTACCATCGTGACGCCGAGCCGGCTGGTGAAAACAACAAGGGCGGCGCTCTGGCCGCCCCCGTTCAACTGCAGCAACGAGCTACTTGGACTGCTTCAGGTTGAAGCCGTTCGAGATGTCCTGGACGATGTTGAATCCGGCCGCGTTGTTCTGTCCAAATCCGGTGATCGTCGCAACGAACCTGTAGCCGCCGGCCTTGTTCAGGCTGAGGTTGGGGAAGGTAGCCACTCCGTCGTTGGTGATCGCGGTATTCCCCGTCGGTATCACCGGTGATCCTAGATTGGCTACCGCGGTCAGCTCCACCACGGCCCCGTCGAGGTTGGTACCACCGGCCGGCTCCACCGTGACGCTGACTGGGGTGCCATCCTTGAATTTGATCTGCTGGTTCGTCTTCCCGTCGGAGACCTGCTTGGGGAAGTCCAAGGTAATCTGTCCCGGATTCACCGCGACGTTCGGGCTCAACGAGCCGATCGAGCCACCCGGGGGACGGGTGCCGAGTGCGGTGGCCAGCAGCGGCCGGGGACTGAAGAAGTCGAAGACCCGCTGCGCAATGGCTGTTGGACCCCATCCCTGGGCACCTCTCAGGGTGACCAGTCCGACTGGACAAAACGAGGTCGTTGCGCTGGGAACGATCTCGCCCAGGGCGTTGTGCTGAATCAGGTACTGCGGGCCATTGTCGACGATGCAGGTCCCCACCACGACCCCGGGGCTGAAGGTCAGGGTGGGAATGGTGAACCAGTCGAAGATGGTGCCGACCGGTTGCTCGAGGGTGAACCCCGGGGCGGTGATCGGTGCTCCGTAGGCGAGGAGCCGCGTATTGGCCGGGACCGTGATGGCGTTCCAGGTGCTGTTGAGGGGTGGCTGCATCCCCCAGGCGCCGTCATGAGAGACCGCTGCGTCGGCGTCAGTCAGCGAGCTGCCTCGGACCGCGAAGGCACCGGCGGGGCCCAGGGCGGCGGTAAAGTCGGTCGGGCTGGATCCCACGTTCATGCAGGGCAGGATGGCGTTCGCGAGGTCCGACCCGATCTGAGGGGAGTTCGGGCCATAGGTAGAGACCAGCGCGAGGATGCCGAATCCGGCGTTGGTCGATGCCGCTGTCCCGGCACCGCTGTTCTGAATTACCCCCAGGGAGTCCTGGGCGATCTGCTTGATACTATTGGGGAAGAGCTGGTTAGCCAGACTCCGGGCTCCGGAAACATTGCAGCCCACAGTGGCCAATGCGGGCGGACCCAACTGCGGCCCGGTCGGGGAGGACCCGCGGTCACTGCAGCCGAATAGTACAGTCAATCCCAAGCCGGCTGTAAGGAGGTTGGCGCAATACCGCATGACGATTTGCCTCGGGGGGTAATGGGTAAGGTGCGAGTTTTTGCAGCTATTACACGCTATCCAACTCCTCAGCCGCCTAGCAACTAGACATGAGAGCCGAGGAACATACCTCGCGCCTGTAAGAACGCAATACAGGGTTCAGTTGGCTTTGGTGCGACAACAAGGTGCGCTGTCGGCGTGAAAAGAGCGTGAATAGCGCGCTAGGCTAGCGGTTTTTGCGCGATGCCCCCACCAGGGCCTGATACCGTGGATCACCCCTCAAGTCCTGATACCACCAGGACTCGTCCCGGTCGACCGACGAACGCTGTTGTGGATTGGTGGCGAAGTAGAGCCCGAGTAGCCGTATGGCCTCGTCCTTGTCGCCGAGTATGGTGCGGACAATCGCTTCGAAGCTCACCAGCTCCCGGGGGGGATCGATCGTCGCATCGGCCCGTGAACGCGCCGCGACCGACCTCGCGCTGTCCGCCAGCCCCGCCCTTGCCAGGGCCATAGCGACCAGCATCCGTCCTCGCAGTCGTCGGTAATCACGGAGATTGGGTGGGCTGAGACGGAGGTAATCCTCGAGCAGGCTCCATGCCTTGTCGACGTCAGGCTTTTGACTCTTAAGGGCAAAGAGCCAGATCTGGCATTCCGCGAACCGTGGGTCGGCGGGGAAACGCCGTCCGCCCTCACTGCACCAATGATTCGCCTCCACCCCATCCTCGAGATCGAGCGAGGTCGAGAACAGCCGCCAGATCGTCAGATTGGCGCTGGTGAGATAAGGATCTGCATCGTAGGCCCGTAGTGCCGCCAGCTTGGCCTCGGCTGTCTCGAGCTTATTGATGAGAAGATGGCTGAGAGTGTTCCAGGCGGATGCCTGCTCGGGATTTGCGGCCACCGACGCTCGGAGATCCTTCTCCGCGTCCACCATCAACCGCTCCGCTTCCGCCGGATCCGGGGCGAGGTTGAGCAGCCAACGCAGATACTGCAGGGTGCCACGAAGCTCCAGCGCATCGGGGTCCCCGGGCTGGAGTTTCAAGGCCTGGTCCACGTGACCTAGGCCCTTCGTTATCCGATCGCCGTAATACGTCTTGTCGAACGAGCCCGACAACCGGGCTTGGCGGTAGGTGAGCCAACCGCGCTGCGTCACCGGGGTCACCCACTTCGGGTCCGCAGTCTCGGCCTTGGCGAGAAGGGAGTCCGCGCGGAGGAACTGTCTGGTGGCTGCCGGGACATCCCCGGCGGTAACCAGCGGATCCACACCCTTTATTTCCTGCTCCGCCTTCTGCAACAGCTCCCAGGCAGCCGGGTTATTGGTGCGTTGACGACTCTTCCGGAGCTCGACCTCCTGGCCGAGCCGCTGCCGCAGGAAGACGGCAACCTCCTTGGCCAGATCATCCTGTAACGCGAAGATCTCCTGTCTGGGCCGCTCCAGGATCTTGCTGCCGATCTCGGCGCCGGTGCCGGCGTTGACCAATGAGATGCCCACTCTAAGCCGGTCTCCCGACTGGGCCACATCACCGGTGACCAGGGTGCCAACCTTCAGAGCCCGGGCAACGCTGTCCGGTGGCACATTCGCCTTCTTGTAGGGACTCACCCCGTTGCGGGAGATCACCTGCAGCGTTGGTACCTGGCTCAGCTCGCGGATGAGCGACTCGGTGAGTCCGTCCGCAAGGTAGCCGAGCGAGTCCTGCCCTCCCCGGTTCTCCAGATACATGACCGCGATGTGATTGGGACTGAAGCCCGCCGTAGGGCCCGAAGCGGCCCCTGGCTTAAGCCAGATACGCCAGGCCGATAATCCTCCGGCCAATAGGAAGAGGGCCGCCGCTGGAACCCAGAAGCGCGCTCCTTGAGCCCGACCGAAGGCGATTACCCTTGCTGGTAGAGAACCCTTCTTGGTTGGAGTTCCCCCACTGGTGCGGCGTCTGGCGGCGCTGGCCCCGCTAGCGCGGCGCACGGTGGCGGCGCGCCGGGCCGCGGTGCGCTGGAGCGCCGTCTCCGCCTCCGCCTCCTCGAGGACCTCGGCGAACTGGACCATGGTTTGGAAGCGGTCTGCCGGCGTCTTCTCCAGCGCCTGCATGACCGCATCTTCGACCTCGTCGGGGATCGATTGCCGAACTACCTGGAGGCTCGGCACTGCCTCCAGCGAGTGCCGAGCCAGGATCGCCATCGCGTTGGGGCCGTCGAATGGCGGCTGGCCGATGAGCAGCTCGTAGAGCACGCATCCCAGGCTGTAGACGTCGCTCCGGGCGTCCACATGCTCGCTGCCGAGCGACTGCTCCGGGCTCATGTAATGGGGGGTGCCCACCGCCATCCCGGTCTGGGTGAGCTTCTCCCCGCCGGCCTGGCTGACCGCCCGGGCGATCCCGAAATCGGCGACCAGGGCGTGTCCCTGCTGAAGCAGGATGTTCTCTGGCTTGATGTCGCGGTGGACGATGCCCCGCTCGTGGGCGTAGGCCAGCGCCTCCGCCGCCTCCCGGACGATCTGAAGCGCGTCGTGGAGGGGGAGCTGCTGCTCGCGGTTCAGCCGGTCACGCAGCGACTCGCCCTCGACGAACGGCATAACATAGTAGAGCAGGCCGCTCGCCTCACCCGAGTCAAAGAGCCCCAGGATGTTGGGATGCTGGAGGGTGGCCGCGACCTTGATCTCGCGGAGAAACCGGTCCGCACCTATGGATGCGGCGAGCTCGGAGCGGAGGACCTTGACCGCCACCGGCCGGTCGTGGCGGACGTCCATGGCCAGGTACACCGTGGCCATGCCCCCTTCGCCGATCGGGCGCTCGACGGCATAACGCCCTCCGAGCGCAGCGCGCAACAGGTCGATCGGATCGGTCACTAAGGAGCCTCAACGGCGGGGATGGTGTTCTAGAGAGAAAGATAGAACGGTGGCGGGGCGTGGACCAGCAGGATTGACCAATTGATGCACGAAGGGCGGCCTGGAAAGGCCGCCCTCGCTTTACAGAAGAATCAGGCTATTCCGCTACTCGATAGGGTTGGAGACAAAGAACGATGTAGCAGTCGTCACAGGGACTACTCCGGAAGCCGAAAAAGTTAGGCCGTAACTTCCGTTCTGGTCGATCGAAAGGTTGTCGAATACGGCATACCCCGCGGGATCACTGCTGCTGGTTGTGACCGTGGTGGTATTTCCGCTCTCGAACGATCCTCCCGCCTCCACTAGATCAAGCGTGACCGTAACGTCGACACCCGGCACGCCGTCGCCCTTCCAGTCAACCAACCTCACAGCGGGGTAACAGGTGGACAGCTCCCCGCAATCCCATGAGAGAACCGAATGGATGAAGTAAGACTGGTCGACGGTGCTAGGGTCGCCGGTCAGGTTGAGCTCGTTTGGCGGCGGCGCCGTGACGGTGAAGCTCCCCGTGGTATAGGATGCGACCCCGGGTCCGGACACCAGCAGCTGATAGGTACCCGGCGCCGAGATGGTCAGATCGTTGAACTCGGCGCTATAAGGCGAGGTCTCCGAGGTGGTCCTCGTGGTGGTCCCGCTGAGGACTCCAGTCGAGCCCTCTCCGGGCACCAGGCTCACCGTCAGGCTGGTCGGCGTCTGGATCGTAACCTCGCCGTCCGTCACCCGGAATTCGGGGAAGCACGCGTCGTTGCAGGTATCAAGCGGGTAGCCGACATAGAACGGTCCCGCGCCCTCGGAGCCGACGTCGCCCCCTGAGTTCTCGATCTGATTTGGAGTGACCTCCACGATCCCGAAGGGGCTCAGGCTCGCGGCTCTGCCCGCCGGCGGCGGCAGGGTGCCCATAGTGGACGCGTAGAGCGCTTCTGGTAGCAACACGGCCTCGGCAACCGGACGGAGATAGTACTTCGTGTTTCTCCAGACAGCATTTGCCAGACCCGGCAGTCCCCGCCCAAAGCCTCCGATGATGACGGTGTTCGGCTCGAGGTTGCCGCAGTTCAGCCGAGCCGCCAGATCCGGGTGATCCGCAGCCAGGTTGACTTCCTCCAACACCTCGAACGGAAATCCCGGGGCACCTGCCACCGGGTTGTGCCCGATGCGCGGGTTTTCCGGGTAGGTGTAGACCGGGTCGAGTAAGCAGAATGCCACGATCGCAAGCTTGCCGTTCTTGAGGACATGGTCACCGGCTGCGTTGATCGCGTCGTAGTCGAAGTACGGGGGGAACTGGTTGCCGTCGAAGTTGGTAAGAACGAACCCGTCCGACTTCCGGGAGACCACGATGGTGGTCGGCTGATTGAAGGAGCCCGGCTCCAATTCGACCAGGGCCGTACCGTTCTGGGTTACGACCACGGTGTTGTTGGTGTTTGCCGGGTCGAAGAAGCCGACGCCAAAATCTCCGGTTCCTCCGGGAGGCGTGGTGAACGGAATGTCTACCCCGTTGAGAACCAGGCTGATGAACGTGTTTCGTTGGGTCTGGGTCCCGATCAACTTGGAGGAGTTCGCGTTCACGAAGTTCACCAGCCCGACCGCCGATCGCTGCGCCAGCGACGTCTTGCAGGTCTCCCACAACAGGGCTGTCGCCGCCACCCGGGCCGCGGCTTCAATCTGAAGCTTTCCCTTGGGAAAGACCTTCGGTATCAGCGCGGAAACTTGGACGATGGGGAAGTGGTGCGGCGGTCGACACGAAGTGAGAATCTGCTCGGGCTCCGGCGGGGCCGGCTCGGTCGGGGACCGATCGTTACAGGCGGCCAGCACCAGCGTGCCGCACACGGCGGCCAAGGCAAGGCGGCGCATTTCTCTACAATCTCCCCAAGTTGGGCCAGCGCCCGAAGGGGCACTCCCCGTCAGATCAACGGGCCAGGCGGAGGCAGAGTCAGTTGTAGGTGTCAAGAGTTGCCGTGGGGTATACCGACACCAATCTGTAACAAGTACGACACTTGTCCAGATGCGAATTTCCCGGCCGGGAGGCCCGCTCTACTTGCCGAAAACGAGCGCCTTGAACCTGGGGTCGTCCTCGAGGCTGCGAAACCACCAGGGTGAAGTGGTCTGAGCCGAGGTGTCGGCCAGGCTCGCCCGCCGCTCGGGGTTGGCCGCGAGATAGCGCTTAAGTGATTCCAGGGCTTGATCTTTATCGCCACGGAGCAGGTGCACGTAGACCTCGTCGTAGGCCAGATCCTGAGTAGGGTCGACGTCCGTGCCACCCCGCGCCCTCAACGCTACCCCCCGGGCACTGTCCGCCAGCCCCGCCCGTGCCAGGACCATGGCCACGAACATCCGGGCTTCCCGGCTGTCGTATTCTCGCCGTCCTACCGGCGACAGAGCGCGCACGCTGTCCGCCAGCTTCCAGGCACGTGCCACGTCCGGCTCCTTGGCCTTGGTGCTCAGCAACCAGAGCTGACAGCGGGTGAAGTTGAAATCCAGGGGGAAACGGCGCCCGCCTTCATCGCACCAATAGGCCGCCTCGGGAAACTGGGCCAGGTCGTACGAGGTGCTGAAGAGACGGTTGATCAGCTGGGGGGCATCTCTGAGGTAGGCGTCCGCCTCGTATGCCCGGAGCCCGGCCAGCTTGGCGTCGGTCTCACCCTTGGTATTGCTGTAGAGGTGGCTGAGGATGGACCAGGCGCCCGCCTGCGAGGGCCGCACCTTTACAGCGGTCTCCAGATCTGCCTGAGCATCCTTGAGCAGCTGCTTTGCTGCGGCAGGGTCGGGCTCGACATTGAGAAGCCAACCCCAATAGCGGAGCGTACCTCGCACCTCCAGCCCGTCCGGGTTCTGCCGGTCGAGGGCGAGGGCCTGCTCGGCGAATTTCTTACCCTTGTCGATCCAGGGCTTTGCCGCGACACCGTCGAACCCGAGCAGCCGGGAGCGGCGATAGGCCACGCTGGCGCGACCCACCAGCGGCTCGGTCCAAGTCGAGTCGGCAGTATGCGCCTGCGCGTACAGGGAATCGGCCCGGTCGAAGCTCTGGACCACGGCCGCCGTGGTGTCCTTCTTATCCACCAGGGCCTCGGCCTGTTTCCGGACCTGCTCGGCCCGCTGGACCAGCGCCCAGGCTGAGACACTCCGGGTGCTGGTCCGCTGTTCCCTGAGCCGGACCTCCTCGCCCAGTCGCTTCCGGATCAGCCCTGCCACCTTCTGGGTGAGGGTGTCTTGGACGCCGAGCAGGTTCCCCGCTGGTTGCTCGAAGGTGGTCCGCTCGAAGTCGGCGCCGCTCCCTCCGTCTACTAACCGGACCGTGGTGCGGAGCCGTCCTCCCCTACGCTCGATCTCGCCCGTCACCAGCGTCCCTGCCTTGAGGGCCCGGGCGACGCTGTCCCGGGGAATGGAGTCTCCCCGAAACGAGGCCACCCCGCCCTTGGAGATGACCTCCAGGCCCTGCACCTGGTTCAGCTCCCGGATCAGACCTTCGGTCAGGCCATCTGCCAGGTAGCCGAGCGAATCTCCGGTGCCCTCGCCCTGAAAGTAGAGGACTGCGATTCGGTGAGGATCGAGCCCGCCGGGTCCCGCGCCCGATTCGATGGGTCGCGGGTGCGAGGCCCGCCAGACACCCACTCCCGTGCCGGCGAGCGCCAGCAGCGCGGCAGCCGATATAGCCCAAAAACGAGCACTGCGCCCGCCCGCTGCCCGACCCCCCTTGACCCCGCGCGGCGTGGTTCGCCGCACCGCCTGCATGGCGCGAGGCGACGTGCGTCGGGCGGTCGGGCCCAGATCCGCCTGGAGGAGCGCATCGGCAAACTCCCGGACCGTCGGGAATCGATCGGCTGGAGTCTTCTCCAGCGCCCGCATGACAGCATCCTCTACGTCGTCCGGGATGGAATGCCGGACCACCCGGAGACTCGGGACCGACTCCATCGATTGCCGGGCCAGGATGGCCATGGCGTTGGGGCCGTCGAACGGCGGCTGGCCAACCAGCATCTCGTAGCAGACACAGGCCAGACTGTACTGATCCGCCCGCCCGTCGAGATGTTCGCCCGCCAGCGCCTGCTCGGGGCTCATGTAGTGCGGCGTCCCCACTGCCATCCCCGTCTCGGTGAGCTTGTCGCCCCCCGCCTCGCTGACCGCGCGGGCGATGCCGAAGTCGGCCACCAGCGCGTGACCCTCCTGGATCAGGACGTTCTCCGGCTTGATGTCGCGATGGATGACCCGGTGGGTATGGGCGTAGTGCAGGGCGTCGGCGAGCTCACAGGTGATCTGGACAGCGTCCGGGACAGGAAGCTGCGCCTCCCGGTCCAGCCGCGCCCGCAGCGACTCACCCTCGATGAACGGCATGACGTAGTAGAGGAACCCGGCGGCCTCGCCGGAATCGTACAGGGCGAGAATGTTGGGGTGCTGCAGGTGGGCCGCGACCCTGATCTCACGCAGAAAGCGGTCAGCGCCAAGCGACGCAGCCAGCTCGGGACGGAGGACCTTGATCGCCACTGGCCGGTCGTGCCGGGAGTCGCGGGCCAGGTACACCGTGGCCATACCTCCCTGACCGATCAACCGCTCTACGGCGTAGCGACCCTCCAATGCTGTACGCAGCGAGTCGATCAGATCGGCCACGGGGGTGCCTCAAGGCGGGGGAAACGTTCCAACATACGGAAAAAGCGGGCGGGTGGCTAGCTAAGCCGGGCGGGTCCCTGGCTCCATCTACACTGGGCAAGCCCCCAGAACATCTCTCATCTCCAGAGCGGAGCGCCAGCGGTCGCCCGGACTCTTTGCCATGGCCCTCGCGATGCCGGTTGCCAGCTCTGCCGGGGTATCGCTCCGGAGCGTTCTCACATCCGGTGCAGGCTGCGTCAGGTGCAGCTGAAGTACCACTGCCTCATTGCGATGCATGAATGGCGGCTGCCCGGCAAGACACTCGAACA
>DATMDQ010000030.1:0-7274 GCA_035557715.1 Gemmatimonadales bacterium | reverse complement strand
CGGGAAGGTTCGGATGAACACCATGGCCAGCCCCAGACCCTACGTCCAGGCTCCGAAGGTCACGCTGGCCCCTCGGGCACCGGTGCAGCCGCTGGGCTCGCGGGGGAGCCCCGCGGTGGACGTGCGCGGGTTCAGCTTCTCGTACGGACCGCGCCAGGCATTGAAGAACCTGACCTTCGCCATCGAGCGGAGGGCCGTTACGGCCATTATCGGACCGTCAGGCTGCGGCAAGTCCACTTTTCTCCGCTCTATCAACCGGCTGAACGATCTGATTCCAGGCATCCGGCATCAGGGAGACATTCTGGTCGAGGGTGCGTCCGTGTTTGAACCTGGCGCCGACCTGGTGGCGCTAAGGCAGAAGGTCGGGATGGTCTTTCAACGGCCCAATCCCTTCCCCAAGACGGTATTCGACAACGTGGCCTACGGACCTGCGTTGAACGCACTGGTGACGAAGCGCGACCTGCCCGATCTGGTCGAACGCTGTCTGCGGCAGGCCGCACTGTGGGACGAGGTCAAGGACCGGCTGGAGGAGCTGGGCACCGCGCTGTCCGGGGGCCAGCAGCAACGGCTCTGCATCGCCCGGGCGCTGGGCAACCAGCCGGAGGTGCTGCTCATGGATGAGCCCTGTTCCGCGCTCGACCCCATCGCCACCCAGAAGGTGGAAGAGCTGATCTTCGAGCTGAAGCAGCACTATACCATCGTCATCGTGACCCATAACATGCAGCAGGCCGCGCGGGTGTCGGACTACACCGGCTTCTTCGATCGCGGCGAGCTGATCGAGTTCGACGAGACCGAGCGACTCTTCACCAAGCCCGCGCATGAGCGGACCGAAGCCTACATCACCGGGAGATTCGGATGAGCGTCGACGTCCATCGCCACTTTCACGATGAGCTGAGCCACGTGAAGGTCCGGCTGCTCACCATGTCGGGGGAAGCGGAGGCCGCGCTCGGCCTGGCTGTCGAAGCCCTGCTGGAGCGCGACAGCGACAAGGCCCAGCGGGTCATCGCCGGAGACCGGGTCATCGACGCCATGGAAGTCGAGATCGAGGAGCAGAGCATCAACCTCCTTGCCCTGCAGCAGCCCATGGCGCGGGATCTCCGGATGCTCACCTCGGCCCTCAAGATCGCCAACGACCTCGAGCGCGTGGGCGACCACGCCGTGAACATCGCCCAGTCGGCTGAGCGCCTCAATCAGGCCCGGCCGATCGCCCCGGAGCCTGAGATCATCGACATGGCCCGTCTGGCCCGCGAGATGCTGTCCGACGCGCTCGAGGCCTTCATCCGGGGCGACGCCGCGGGCGGGCGCGAGGTCTGTCTCCGGGACGACAAGGTGGACGCGCTGCACCGATCGGTGTTCCGGATACTCCTCACCCACATGATGGAGGATCCCCATACCATCGGCTCCGGCATGGAGCTCTTCCTGGTGAGCCGCAATCTGGAGCGAGTGGCCGATCTCGCCACTAACATCGCCGAGGACGTGGTCTTTCTAGTGGAAGGGCGCTCGATCAAGCACCATTCCGAGGATCGGGGAGAGGCGCGGGAAAGCGGGGCACGCTCCTCCGTAAGGTGAGCGGTCACCGCGAGCGACTCGCGGCCGTCGACGTCGGCTCCAACACCATTCTCCTCACGGTAGCCCAGTACGATCCCGAGGCGGGCCTGGTGATCGTTGAGGAGGCCGAGGACCAGCCCCGGCTGGGCGCAGGACTGTCGGCCACCGGCCGGCTGAGCGAAGAGGCCATGCTCCGGGCCCTTCGCACTCTGACATCCATGCGTGACACCTACCGAAAGCGCGGCGTGGAGCGAGTGGCCGCCGTGGCCACTGCCGCAGTTCGCGAAGCTGTCAATGGTGCCGAGTTCGTGGAACGGGCACGGGCGCTGGATATCCCGCTCCGAATAATCTCCGCCGAAACCGAAGCGGCTCTCTCCTACCGGTCCGCCACCCACCACTTCCCCGGCGGCGGGCGCCAGGTCGTAGCCGACATCGGCGGCGGCAGTCTGGAGCTGATCGGCGCGACGAACAGCCGCGTCAGCCTCTCTCGCTCGCTGCCGCTCGGCGCCGTGCGGCTGACCGAGCTCGGGCTCCCGCCGGAGCAACTGCGAGAGCACATCAGGCGCGCGCTGTCGGAGTCCGTTCAGCTTACCGGGTGGACCGGCTCGACGGTGATCGGATCGGGTGGGACCTTTGCCACGCTGGCGAGCATCGTGCTGGCTCGTCGTGGCTCAGCCGGGCGGCCGGTGCACGGCACCATCGTTTCGGCTGAAGAGGTGGAGCGGCTGCTGCTGGAACTTTCCGGGCTTTCGGCGGAACAACGGAGACAGATGCCCGGACTGAGGCCGGAGCGAGCCGACATCATCGTGGCGGGACTGGCTGTTATCGCGGAACTCTTGAAGGCTGTAGACTCGGGTGGCGTTACGGTGAGCGGGTTTGGGCTCAGAGACGGTTTGCTACTCGAGATGGTCGGCGTGGAGTAGTTGTCAGGTTTCTACCACAGAGGCACAGAGGGATCACTTCCCCAAATCACTCCCCGTAGGGAATCCAGATGTTCTTCACCTGCGTGGCTTGCTCGAGGAATTCCTCGCCGGCACCCCGTCGCGGGTCGGTCCAGTCCCGGGCCTTCCCCAAATCCACCCACGTGCGCTTCATGTTGCCGGTTGAAAGGCGCTCGACCTCGGTGGACACCGCCGTGCTGCCGAAGTACCAGACCCCATCCACATCGTCATGAGCGGCCAGCACCGGCGCCAGCTCATCGCTGAGACCGGTGACGATGTTCACCACCCCGCCCGGCACATCGGAGGTGTCCAGGACCTGGTAGAGATCGGTGGCCGGGAGAGGAGCGCGGGTGGAGGGCACCGCCACAACCGTGTTTCCCATCGCGATGGCCGGGAGCACGGTGGACACGAAGCCGAGCAGCGGCGAGTCATCCGGGCAGACCACGCCTAGTACGCCGATCGGCTCGGGCATGGCCAGCGTCACATTGCGGTACGGCGTGTGGTGCACCCGCCCATCGTACTTGTCCGCCCAGGCAGCGTAGGTGTAGATGCGATCGATGGTGAGCCCCACCTCGCGCGCCGCCGCCACCGGGTCGCCCGAAGACTCGGCAAGCCGGCGGCTGAACTCGTCGGCCCGGGCGGCGAGGTTCTCCGCCAGGTAGTAAAGCACCTGCGCCCGGTTATGGGCCGTCGCTCGCGCCCATGCCGCCGCCTTGTGCGCGGCCTCGACCGCGTTCCGGATGTCCTTCCTGTTCCCCTTGCCCACCTCGCCGATCTGACGGCCTGCGGTGTCGAGTAACGGCAGGCTGTAGCCCGCGTCGGGCCGCACCTGCTTGCCGGCGATGTAGAGCTTCGGGGTACGGTCGATCGGGGGGACGGTCGGACGGGCGGACAGGCGGTCGGTTGAACCCACTGACTTTCCCACTTTCCGCTTCGTGGTCTTTCCGCCGGTCCGCCTGTCCGACCGTCCATCCGTCCGCCCGTCCGCCTGTCCATCCGTCCGCCAGCGAACGTACTCCCGCAGCCCCTCGCGTCCGCCCTCGCGTCCAAAACCGCTCTCACGATACCCGCCGAAGCCGCTGGCCGCGTCGAAGACATTGGTGCAGTTGATCCAGACGGTTCCCGCCTTGAGCTGCGGGGCGACATCCAGCGCCAGGTTGATGTTCTCAGTCCAGACGCTCGCCGCCAGGCCGTAACGGGTGTTGTTGGCCAGCTCGACCGCCTCCACCGGGGTGCGGAAGCTCATGAGCACCACCACTGGCCCGAAGATCTCCACCTGTGCGATGGTGGCGGCGGGCGAGACCTCGGTGAACAGCGTCGGCGGGTAGAACCACCCCTCCTCGGGACAGCTCCACGACGGCTGCCACAAGGTGGCGCCCTCCTCCTCGCCTCGGCGGACCAGCTCCTGAATCTTCTCCAACTGAACCGGGGCGATGATCGCTCCCATGTCCACGGCCTTGTCCAGGGGATCACCCACCCGGAGCGTCTCCATCCGCTGCTTGAGCTTGGCGACCAACCGGTCTGCCACCCCCTCCTGGACCAAGATCCGGGATCCGGCGCAGCAGACCTGGCCCTGGTTGAACCAGATCGCGTCGACCACCCCCTCGACCACGCTGTCGAGGTCGGCATCGCTGAAGACGATGAAGGGCGACTTTCCACCCAGCTCCAGCGAGAGCTTCTTTCCGCTCCCCGCGGTGGCGGTGCGAATCATCCGCCCCACCTCGGTCGAGCCGGTAAAGGCGATCTTGTCCACGCCAGGATGAGCCACCAGCGCCGCTCCGGTGCGGCCGTCGCCGGTGATGATGTTCACCACTCCCGGCGGCAAGCCGATCTCCTCACACAGCTCGGCGAAGCGGAGCGCCGTGAGCGAGGTAAACTCCGCCGGCTTGAGCACCACCGTGTTTCCCATTGCAATCGCAGGGGCAATCTTCCAGGCCAGCATCAACAGCGGAAAGTTCCAGGGAATGATCTGCCCGATCACGCCGACAGCCGCCCGGTCGGGCAGCTCCTGCTCCATGAGCTGGGCCCAGCCGGCGTGGTAGTAGAAGTGGCGGGCGAGGAGGGGCACGTCGATGTCGCGCGATTCCCGGATCGGCTTGCCGTTGTCGAGCGACTCGAGGACGGCGAACTCCCGGCTGTGTTTCAGCACCTGGCGGGCGATGGCGTAGAGGTAGCGAGCTCGGCCGTGCCCGCCTAGCGCCCACCAATCCGGTTGGGCTTTGCGGGCCGCTTTCACCGCGCGATCCACGTCGGCCGCGCTGGCCTGCGTCAGCCGGGCGATCGGCTTGCCGGTGGCCGGGTTCAAGGTCTCGAAGCCGTCGCCCTTGCCGTCGGTCCATACGCCACCGATGAAGAGCCCGAAGCGCCGGCCGTGAGCCTCGAGCCAGGCGTTCGCCGGCCCCACCGCCTCTGGAGCGGGACCGTAGGCCATTGTTTTGAAGATCTCGGGGACGGATGCCATGGGTCTCGTTGAAGGTGAGAGGCGAGGGGTGAGAAGGGAGAGGTGAGAGGTCAGAGGTGGGAAGGATAGCTCCGACCGGCTTACATCTTACCTCCTTACCTCCTTACCTCTTACTTCTTACCTCTTACTTCCTACCTCTTACTTCTCACTTCTCACTTCTTACCCTGTGGGATGCCGGTGCGCCGCCGAATACCGGCCGGTCACAAAGTGCTCCAGCTGGCGCTCGATGTCGCCCAACAGCGTACTGGCGCCGAAGCGGAACAGGTCTGCCCTGAGCCAGCGGTCGCCTAGCTCGTCCTTGACCAGCACCAGCCAGTCCAGCGCCTCCCGAGCAGTGCGGATGCCGCCCGCGGCCTTGAGCCCGATGAGCTGTCCGGTGCGCTCCCGGTAGTCGCGGATACCCCGAGCCATGACCAGCCCGACCGGCAGGGTGGCGTTGACGCTCTCCTTGCCGGTGGAGGTCTTGATGAAATCGGCGCCCGCCATCATGCAGACCAGGCTGGCGCGGGCCACGTTGCGCAGCGTGCCGAGCTCGCCGGTGGCGAGAATGGTCTTGATGTGGGCGTCGCCGCACGCCTCTCGCATGGCGCGCACCTCGTCGTACAGCGCCCGCCAGTTCTCAGTCAGCACGTGGCTCCGGGTGATCACGACGTCGATCTCCTCCGCGCCGGCGGCCACCGAGGCCCGGATCTCCGCGATCCGCTGCTCGAACGGGGACAGCCCCGCCGGGAAACCGGTCGAGACCGCCGCCACCGGGATCCCGGAGCCCTCCAACGCTTCCAGCGCCGTCGCGACCAGGCCATGGTAGACGCATACCGCCGCCACGTGGATCGGCAGCTGTGCCGCGCCCATCGCCTCCAGGAGCTCGGCGCGCACCGGCCGGCGAGCCTTGGCGCAGAGCCGGCGCACCCGCCCGGGGGTGTCGTCTCCCGCGAGGGTGGTGAGGTCTATCAGGGTGATGGCTCGCAGCAGCCAAGCCGCCTGCCATTCCTTCTTGACCGTCCGCCGCGTCCGCAGGGTTGCGGCCCTGCGCTCCACGGCGCTGCGGTTGACGCGGACTTCCTCGACCCAATCGAGCTCGAGCGGCATCCCGGGATTCCGGGGAGCTACCGGTACGTCGAGCGGCTCCGGACGTGAGGGCGAGACGGACCGCTGTTGGGGGAGGTCGGACATGCTCGGAACATACGTGAGAGGCGGACAGGCGGACAGACTAAAAGGGGAGCTGGTTTAGTAGGGTGTCACCCTGTTCACTGTCCCGCCGTCCCGGGGCCCCGCTTACCTCTCCCGAAACCCCAGCCGATCCGTCGTCCTCGCTAACGCCCGATGTTTGGCCACCAGCTCGGGGTCACGGAAGATGTAGATCAGCAGCGCCCCAGCGACAAACCCGCCGGCGTGGGCCCAGAACGCCACGCCGCCTTCGGATCCGCTGGTCAGCCCGCCGCCCAGGAGCTGAAGGAGGAACCAGTAGGCCAGCATGAGGTAGGCCGGCACCACGATCCGGGTGACGAAGATGACCAGGACCACCAGCATGTGGATCCGAACTCTGGGGTAAAGCACGATGTAGGCGCCCATCACGCCGCTAATCGCGCCGGAGGCTCCTACCATCGGAATGGCGCTCGAGGGACTCATGAAGGTCTGGGCCGCCGCAGCAGCCAGCCCGCACAAGATGTAGAAGCTGAGATACCGGATATGTCCCATCGAGTCTTCCACGTTGTTCCCGAAGATCCAGAGGAACCACATGTTGCCGATGAGGTGGAACCAGCCCCCGTGGAGAAACATGGAGGTGAGCGGAGTATACCAGGTTTGCTCATCGCCCATGACGCAGACGGTGTGCGGGCCCATGGGAACGGTGGCTCCCGCCGGCAGCAGGCCGAGGAACTCGCCCGGGATGAGGCCGAGCTCGCACACCGAGCGCGAGAGCAGCGGCTCGGCGCCCATTCCCTGAACCAGCACCCACACCGCCACATTGATCCCAATGAGGATCAGGGTGACGAAGGGAGTGTGAAGGGTGGGGTTGTCGTCCCGGTATGGGAACATGGCTCAATATAATCGAGCCTTGAATGCTACTTGCTGGGTGCTTCGGTGTTCACCAACTCGGGCTTCCTGACCGCCGGCCGGTGGATCTCCTGATCGAGTGAAGGCCGGTCCTCCTTGGTGAAAGGCGGAAGACTGACGGGCTGGCCGGTGTCGGCCGACCGATAGAGGGCGCGGATGACCCGAACGTCCGCAAACCCCTCCCATCCGGAGGGCTCCGGAGCCGCGCCGGTCAGGATGCACTCCGAGAAGCTGATGAGCTCCGGCGCGAATTGATCCCGCTTGGGAAA
>DATMDQ010000029.1:0-9294 GCA_035557715.1 Gemmatimonadales bacterium | reverse complement strand
AGCTTGATGGCAACGAGCCGGCTGTGCTTGAGGTCCTGAGCGAGGTAGACGGTGGCCATGCCACCGCGACCCAGCTCCCGCTCGATTCGGTAGCGATCGACGAGCGCGGCCTGAAGTGACGCTAGGAAATCTGGCAAGCTGACGGCCAGAAAAGGGTACTCCAAGTGCAGACCAGCAAAGTCCCCCATGAAAACCAGCAGCATCAGGTGACACAAACTCGTGTAAGAATAGCAAGTTGCTGGAATTTAGGAGCTGTAACGCTGTCCCTGGGGATGACTGGCCTCGAGATGGTGGAGCGTCGGTCGACCTGGTACACGAAGGGGCCAGTGGGCGTCAAGCCGGCGACGAACGACGGAGTACCCAGATCCAACGCTTCCACGTCCCTCCCCGATCCGTCGAGTTCTCGATCACCCGATGCACCGTCCGCTCGTCCATACGCTCCCACGACTGACGCTGCAGCGTTACCCGGCCGTCGATGGTGAACTCATTGAAGAAGTACCAGCGCCTGCCGTCCCGCTGGCCGGGCCAGTACTGCGCCGACTGCGGGCTAACGTAATAGAAGCTCCACATCTGGCGAGTGTTGTCGAAGCCCGAGTAGTACACCGCGTCGACGAAGTCCGGCTTGGCCGCCGTACCCCGGTTGAAGTGCCAGTATCCGACCAGAAGAACACCGCTGAGCTGCTTCTCGAACCGATAGACCTCCCCCTTGCCGGGAGTGGTCGTCCCGCCCGAGTCGGTCATCGATTCCACGTTCCAGGTGCCGATAAGGAAGTCGAATGCCTTTCGGGCTGCAGCGGCCGCCGTGTCTGGAGATGCTTGCAGACCGTGTGCAGCGGCGGGCGTGAGGAGGGCGGCAGCGAGTATCACACGAGCGAGGCCGAGCGGACGTACCATGAGGTTCTCCGAGTCAGTGCTGCCTGAAGGTGAGCCGGATACGGGGCCTCGGCAAGTATGAGCATCGGACCTGGATCGCCCGTCCGTGATTATCCTTTCCGGGTATGCCAAAATCGGATAAGGCACCATCCAGGAAGCCAGACGGCGATCACGAGGTTCTCGTGGTAGACCGGCGCGAGATCGCCATCTCTAATCCGCACAAGGTGCTCTTCCCCGAGCGGGGATACACCAAGCTCGACCTCGCTCGCTACTACCTCTCTGTGGCCGAGGGAGCGCTACGCGGCGCCGGCGGCCGCCCCAACATGCTGGTGCGATACCCGAACGGTATCGCCGAAGAGTTCTTCTACCAGAAGCGCGCGCCTACCTCGCGCCCGCCCTGGATCGAAGTGGTGTCGCTCCGGTTCCCCTCCGGACGCACCGCGGACGAGGTGGTCCCACGGGACCCCGCCGCATTGGTGTGGCTCGCCAACCTGGCCTGCCTGGAGCTGCATCCCCACCCGGTCCGCGCCGACGACTTGGAGCATCCCGACGAGCTGCGGGTCGATCTCGATCCGGTGCCGGGCGTGACCTGGGCGCAGGTGCGCGAAGTGGCCCACGTGGCGGATGCAACGCTGAGGGACTTCGGGCTGATCGGCTGGCCCAAGACCTCGGGCTCCCGTGGGATGCATCTGAATGTGCGGATCGAGCGTCGCTGGGGCTTCGACGAGGTGCGCCGGGCGGCGCTGGCGCTCGCGCGCGAGGTAGAGCGGCGGGCACCAACTATCGCGACGAGCAAATGGTGGAAGGAGGAGCGGCACGGCGTGTTCGTGGACTACAATCAGAACGCAAAGGACCGCACCGTTGCCGCGGCGTACTCGGTGCGGCCGAAAGCGCATGCGCCGGTCTCGGCGCCGCTCAGCTGGGAGGAGGTGGACAGTTGCGAGCCGGGCGACTTCACCATGGCCACCATGCCCGCCCGGTTCACGGAGATCGGCGACCGGCACCGGGACATCGACAATCATGCGGGATCGATCGAAGCGCTGCTGGAGCTGTCCTTGCAACACGAGCGTGGTGGTCTGGGGGACGCGCCCTGGCCGCCGCACTACAAGAAGCAGCGGGGCGAGTCGGCCCGGGTGCAGCCATCCCGGGCTCGCGCCGCCAAACACCCCCTGATCGAGATCGGCCGAGCCCAGCGCAAAGAGGATGCACTGGCGGGATTCGAGCGCTGGAAGGCTCGCCACCCCGAGGCCGCGGCCCATCTGCGCCCCGCCGACCTGTTGGTCGACTCCATGCGTGGACGATCGTCTACCTGGACCCGCGTCCGGGTGAACTTGGAGAAGGTGCCGGCCAACTTGCGGCCGGCTCAGGAACCCCTCGACCCCGACGAGAAGACCGTGTCGAGCCAGTAGGGTTATCGACAGTCTCGCCCCTCTTCCCCGGGGGCTATCTTCCCGGAGTGAGAGCACATGGCAGGTGACCTCGATACCCGCGCCACACTGATGCGGGCCGACTCCCCCCCGTCGGACGCCGGCCGGCGGGCCAGCTCGTGGACCTTGCCACCGGACCTGCTGACGGAAGCGGTGGGGCGCCTGAGCTCGTCCGCGTTGTTGTACGCGTTGGCCTATTTCCTGGCGGCGTTCCTCCCGGCGCTGATCGTCGCCGAGCGCCGGGCGATGCTTGCAGCCAACCCGACCCAATGGGTCCCGCGCGTACTTTCCATCGGAGTCGCGCTCACCCTGGCTTGGCTGGCCTCGCGTCGCGGGATACCAGCCCGTCTCAAATTGTACGCCGCCCTCGGCTTCGAGGTATTGGGCAGCTTCGGGATCGCGGTCGTCGAGTATCAAGCCATCACCGCCGCGATCCAGCAGCGGGACATGGGATTCACGGGGTTCGGGCTCTCCTGGGTGGCCGCGTTCGTCCTGCTGTTCAGCGTGGTGGTGCCTATGCCGCCCCGCGTCATGCTGCTCTCGACGTCGCTCTCTGTGGCGACGGTGCCGCTGGTATACGGCGTCGGGATGCAGCTCGGCATCAATCTGCCGCTCGCGCCAGGCGAGTTCTTCTTCGCCCTCGTGTTTCCATACCTCATCATCATCATCATGGCGTACGTCGGGTCCCGCATCGTATACCGACTGGGCGCGGCGGTTCGCCAGGCCCGGGAAATGGGGAGTTACCGACTGGTGCAGCGTCTCGGCGAGGGTGGTATGGGGGAGGTCTGGCGGGCGAAGCACCGCATGTTGGCCCGGCCCGCGGCGATCAAACTGATCCGCCCGGAGGTGTTGGGAGTGAGAGATCAGGAGAGTCGGGACGTGCTCCTCAGGCGGTTCGAGCGGGAAGCCCAGGCTACGGCTCTAATGTCCTCGGCCCACACCCTGGCGCTCTACGACTTCGGGGTGGCCGACGACGGAACGTTCTATTACGTGTCAGAGCTGCTGGACGGGTTCGACCTGGACCAGCTGGTGAGGCAGTTCGGGCCGGTGCCGGCAGAGCGCGCGGTGCATTTCCTCCGGCAGATTTGTGCTTCGCTGGCCGAGGCCCATGAAGCGGGGCTCATTCACCGGGACATCAAGCCGGCCAATGTCTATGCCTGCCGCTATGGCCGCGAGGTCGACTTCATCAAGGTTCTGGACTTCGGGCTGGTGAAACGCAGACCGCCGGATGTGGGGGGCGACGGCGATCTCACCGTGGAGGAAGCCCCCAGCGGCACACCCGCGTTCATGTCTCCCGAGCAGGCCCTCGGCGAAGCGCGCGTGGACGCCCGCAGCGACCTCTACGCCGTCGGCGGTGTGGCCTACTGGCTGCTCACAGGAACCCTGGTTTTCAAGGGCGCCACGCCTATGGAGACCATCGTCATGCAGGTGCAACGCAAGCCTGACCCTCCCTCCCACCGTACCGAGCTTGCCATACCGCCCGAGCTCGAGTCCATCGTGCTGGATTGTCTCGCGAAGGATCCTGGCGATCGCCCGCAGAGCGCCGATGTGCTTGCGGCGCGGCTCGCGGCGGTTCCCTTGGAGCGGGAGTGGACCGAAAGTGGGGCCCGCAAATGGTGGGACCAGCACCGGCCCGCCGGTGACCGAGCCGTGCGGGCGCTGGAAGAGGCGGTGCGCTAGTTCACGCGCCTCTCGAACCGGACGAAAAGACCTTTTCGAGCTCGTAGGAGGCGGTGACTTCCAGCTGGTCGTAGCGGCAGTCGAGCGGCTGCTTGTCCGGCCGCCAGCGCAGGAAGGTCGCGGCGTGGCGGAACCGGTCGCCCTGCAAGTGGTCGTATTTGACCTCGCACACCCGCTCGATCCGAAGCGGCTCCCATGAGAGATCCTTGCCGGCGCTCCATCGGCTCTGCGCCCCAGGCATGCGGTTGAGCTCCCCCGCGTCGGCCCGGGCCCACTCCCGCCAGGGATGGGCATCCAGGGCATTCTTTCTCAAGGGCTCGAGTTCCTTCACCAGCTCCTTTCGTTTAGCCATGGTGAAGGACGACGTCACCCCAACGTGCTGCAGCACCCCGCGGTCGTCGTAGAGACCGAGGAGCAGAGAGCCCACCGCATCCTTCCCGCTTTTGTGCCAGCGAAACCCCGCCACGACGCACTCGGCGGTGCGCGCATGCTTCACCTTGATCATCGCGCGCTTGCCCGGCAGGTAAGCGGTATCCGCGGGCTTGGCAATGACACCATCGAGACCCGCGCCCTCGAACTGCTTCAGCCACTGTTCCGCGGTAGTACGGTCTTGGGTGGCTGGCGTGAGGTAGACCGGCGGTCCGATGCGGGCGAGCAACTGCTCGAGGAGCCGCCGCCGCTCACTTTGCGGCTCCCGCATCAGGTTCCGCCCGCCGGCGGCCAGCAGGTCGAATGCGACGAAGGATGCCGGCGTCTCCTTTGCCAGCTTGGCCACCCGGGACGCCGCTGGATGGAGCCGGAGCTGCAAGGCATCGAAGTCGAGCCCGTGGGGCGAGGTGATCACGATCTCGCCGTCGAGCACACAGTCTTCCGGGAGCCTGGCAAGCAAGGCGTCGTGCAGATCCGGAAAGTACCGGTCGAACGGCCGAAGGTCGCGGCTCTGGATGAAAACCTCACCCCCGCCGCGAAAGACGATAGCGCGAAAGCCATCCCATTTCGGCTCGAAGAGAAAGGTGCCGGTTACCGGCAGCACGTCGGCCAGCTTCGCCAGCATAGGCTCGATCGGCGGGGCGATGGGGAACGATGCGGTATTTGGTGGCGTGCTCATATACAGGTCGAGGGTGACAGGGGCCCTCCAGATAGTAACCCTGAACCGGCCTTCAGACAGTCATACGGCGGTCAGGGTTTCCCCGATGTGGACCCGCGTTCTGAAACGTAGCTGGCGGGCCCAGGTACCACTTGCTACGTTAGATAACCCCCCTCTACAATCCGACTTAACGCTTCCTGGCCCCGGAGGGCCGTATGGACGCAGTCACCGATTCGCACGGGCCGATCTGGCAAGGCGCTACGGTGCTCGTTGTTGACAACGAAAGGGTGATGCGTTCCCTCGTCCGTCGCACCCTCGAGGCCGAAGACTTTCAGGTCGAGGAAGCCGATGACGGAGAGTCGGCGCTGGCGTTGATTCAGTCGCGCACCGATCCCTTCGATCTGGTGCTGACCGATCTCTCCATGCCGGGAATCGACGGCCGGCAGCTGTCGGAAACATTGGCGCGCTTTCGGCCGGGCGTGGCCGTGCTGTGCATGTCGGCCAATCCCGATGCCGTGCCGCGGATCGGGGCGTCGGACACTCCGGTCCGGGTCATGCTCAAGCCCTTCACAGCGGCGGCGCTCTACCATGCAGTGCGCGACGCGATCACCCGCTCCTCCAATCTGATAACTTCCGCTGAGCACGAGATCGCACAGGCGCACGCTGGACTGAGCCGGATGGCGAAGGCGCTGGAGGCGAGCCGCACGATGCGAGGTCAGACGTTGGACCTGGTCATCGCAGCTCGGGGGCTCCGGACGGCGACTGAAGGGAAGGTTCTCATCGATCAAGAGCAGCCAAGCCGCTGAAGATCATCGGGCAACTCCCGATGGCGTACTAGCTTATCAATGCCCTATCTTGCGTTAACCTCGTAGGTTCCTCCGCACTCCTCGCTGCGGTGGCGGAGCGTCACCATGGTGGAGCAATCGTTGTCGAACCTGGGATTCCGGCCCCTGCTCGAGGCAGCCCTCGACGCCACGGTGGTCGTGGACTCTCCTGGTCGTATCGTGGCGCTGAACCACGAGGGGGAGCGGCTATTCGGGTGGACTGAGCAGGAGCTCGTGGGCCAGCCGATGAATCGGCTGATCCCCACCCGCTTTCACCGAATCCTAGACACCCCCCCGGTCTTCGACCACGAGCAAGCGGAAACCCAGCCCAAGGGCTGGCGGGTCAGCTTGTTCGCCCGGCGACGGAACGGGAGTGAGTTTCCGGTGGAGATCCACCGCGGCCCTCTCGGTTCTGGATCCGACCCCCTGGTCCTGGTCACGATCCGGGACCTCACCGAGTGGCGGCGCGCCCAGGAGAGCCTGTTCCGGGAAAAGGAGCAGGCGCTCATCACCCTGGAATCGATTGGAGATGCCGTCATCACGACCGATACGGCGGGAAGGATGCTGTATCTGAATCCCATGGCTGAGCGGCTGACCGGCTGGCGCACGACCGAGGCGCTGGGGCTGCCCTCGGCCAGCATTCTCACCCTTGTCTCCGACCTTACCAGGGAGCCGATCGAGAGCACCGTTGCCCGCTGTCTTCAGGCAGGGCGTGCGGTGGACCTATCCGACGGCGTTCTGCTGCTCCGACGGGATGGGACGGAGGTTGCCATAGGAGACTCGGCGGCGCCGATCCGGGACCGCAACGGCATCACCACCGGAGTGGTGCTGGTCTTCCACGACGTGACCGAGAAACGCCGGGTATCTCGCAAGCTCAGCCACGAAGCTGCTCACGATGCCCTGACCTCCCTCGTCAATCGTAAGGAATTCGAGCGGCGGTTGACCCGAGCTCTCGGTGATACCGCCATCACCGGAACGGGTGAGCACGCGCTTTTCTATCTCGACCTCGACCAATTCAAGCCGGTCAACGACTTCTGCGGCCATGAGGCCGGAGATGAATTGCTGCGCCAGATCTCCGTCATTCTCAGTAACCATCTGCGTAAGCGCGACACGCTGGCCCGCCTGGGCGGCGATGAGTTCGCCGTCCTCCTGGAAAACTGTTCCCTGGACGAGGCGGAGAAAGTCGCCGAGACCGTTCGGCGAGCGGTGGAAGAATTTCATTTTCTCTGGGCTGGGCGGAGCTTCTCCCTGGGAATCAGCATCGGGGTGGTGTCGATTACCCCCAGCAGCGGCCGGATGGCTTCCGTGCTCCGGGCAGCAGATGCCGCCTGTTACAGCGCCAAGGAAGAAGGAGGCAACCGCGTCTTCGTCGATCGGCCGCCGGGTATCGCAGGCGCCGCGTCTCATCACGCGACGCGGCGGATCAATCGCCTCGCCCAGGCGCTGGATGAAGGACGGTTTCATCTCTACGCCCAGTCGATCATGCCGCTCCTGCCGGAGTCCGGTGGCCGGACCCGGTACGAGATACTCCTGCGGCTCCCCGATGAGCGGGGGAATCTGCAGCCTGCCGCCTCCTTTCTTCCCCAGGCGGAGCGGTACAACCTCATGCCGGCAATCGACCGCTGGGTGATCCGCCGGACGATCGAGCTCCTGGGCGGCTGGCACCGGAATCACCCCGAGTGCGAGCTGCCGCTCTGCTCGATCAACCTCAGCGCTCAGTCCCTGGATGACGACAGCCTCGTCCCTCGCCTGCGAGAGCAGCTGTCCCAGCACCGGCTGCCGGCGCAGGCCCTCTGTTTCGAGATCGCCGAAGCCTCGGCCCTGGCCAACTTCGCCCACACGGTGCGTTTTATCTCCGAGATTCGGACGACGGGGTGTGGAGTGGCCTTGGATGACTTCGGCAACGGGGTCCTTTCCTTTTCCTATCTCAAGGCGCTGGCGGTCGATTTTCTCAAGATCGGCGGCCATTACGTGCGAGGAGTTGTCGATGACCCGGTGTACGGCACCATCGTTACCGCCGTCAACCAGGTGGGACGCCTGATGGGTATTGCCACCATCGCCGAGGAAGTGGACAGCGAGCCGGTCCTGCACCGTTTGCGGACCATGGGGATTGGGTATGCGCAGGGGCGGGCGGTGGCAGTCCCGGAGCCACTGGCCGACGCCGAGGGTGAAATGATCTTCCCCTGTTTCCAGCAACAGATGTGAGTCACCAGCGACCTTCCGGTCCGAACTGGCAAGGGGCCAGCGTGCTGGTAGTGGACGACGAACCCGCCATGCGCCGGATCCTCCGCCGCACACTCGAGGCCGAGGACTTTCTCGTCGAAGAGGCTCCCGACGGCGAGACCGCCCTGAAGCTGATTCAAGCGCATCCCGACCCGTTTGATCTGGTCCTCACCGATCTTGCGATGCCGGTCATCGATGGCCGCCGGGTCTCGGAGACGTTGATACGATATCGGCCGACGGTGGCGGTCCTATGCATGGCCGCCGATCCGGATGCGGTGCCGTACATCGAGGCCTCGGACACGCCGGTCCGGGTAATGATCAAGCCCTTCCACCCCGATGACCTCTACCACGCCGTGCGGGACGCCATCACCCGCTCCAAGGATCTGGCGATCGCTGCCGAAACCGAGATCGTCCGGGCGCATGCCGGGCTGAGCAAGCTGGCGTTGGCACTGAAGGCCAGTCGTACCAACCGGGTGCAGACGGTGGATCTGGTCATTGCAGCCCGTGAGTTGCGGCGAGCCGTCGAGGGCTGAGGCGGGTGGGTTGCCGTTTGGGGGCTTCCTGGCTACCTTAGCGCTATTCTGAGGCGCCCTTGCGCCCGATAACCGACGTGAACACAGGGGCTCGGCGTTGGTGCCGGCCCCTGTTTCATTGGCTGCCGTTTCTGGCGCACGTGGCGCCGCTGCAGCCGTGCCCCGCGTGGAGGCGAAATCCACGCACACCGTAGTCGGCCGTGCGGCAGTCGCAACTCCGATTACATCACGTACAAGGAGCAGGAAATGGCACGCACCACAGGCACCGTCAAGTGGTTTAACGACGCCAAGGGCTTTGGTTTCATCACGCCCGAGGACGGTCAGAAGGACTGCTTCGTCCATCATTCGGCGATCCAGGGCCAGGGTTTCAAGAGTCTGGCTGAGGGTGACCGCGTGGAGTTCGACGTCGTACAGGGCCAGAAGGGCCCCGCAGCGGAGAATGTCGTCAAGCTGTAAAACCAGCCGCACGCTAGCGGCAACGGCCGGCTCGACTTTGAGCCGGCCGTTGCTTTTGTGATGGAGAATCGATCGAGTGCCTAAAGCTACGGAGCAGGTCATCAAGCAGTATCTGCTGGCCAGCGACTTCGACCAGACGCTGAGTTTCAACGATTCCGGGCTGGTGCTGAGCGAGATGCTGGGCCTCAGCG
>DATMDQ010000028.1:0-10301 GCA_035557715.1 Gemmatimonadales bacterium | reverse complement strand
CCTGAGCGCGGTGAGGACGAAGAACACGGCGATGAGACTGGCGATGTGCATTCCCGCCGATGGCTCGATGCTGAGCCGGCGGGGACCGAGAACGATGTCGCCCCGGAGCGCGTAGATCGGGATCAGCGGCAGGAGCGAGAGCATGGTGATGGCAGACAGGAAGCCGAGCAGGGCGGAGATGCCGGGGAGCGCGAAGACGTAGAAGCCGATGTCGCGGGAGAAGATCGGGTCCCGGGTCCCGAACGGTGTCGCGTACATGACCCGGAGCACCAGGCTCCAGGCCGGAGTCGCGGCCAGGCCGGCCAGCACGCCGAGGACGAGGGAGACCGGGAAGCTCAACCGGCGGAGCGGACGAGTGATATCCACCCTCGGCGCCGACTGAATGAAGCGGAGCACCACCGGGTTGGGGACCAGGCCGCGCTGGGCGATCCGGAGATTGAGGTAGAGCAGCCCGAAGGTCAGACCACCCACGACCAGGAAGAGCAGCACCCGGGTCACGATCTCCCGGGTGAAGACGCTCTGGTAGCCAATCTCCTGGAACCACCACCAGTCGGTGAGCAGGCTGATGAAGCTGGGAAAGAAGAACAGCCCCAGGAAGGCGGCGATGGCAAGGATCAGCACCAGGCGGCGTTGGGACACGGGGCCTCGGGGGGAAGGCTATGGGCTGTGGGCTATGCGCTATGGGCTAGAAGCTACCGGTAATTCGGAGTCATGGCGAGGGAACCCCGCAAGAGAACCCAGGCTATTATCCGCGTCTCATGAGCTTCCTCGGTTGGATGGCCCTGGCCGGCATGCTGCTGCTGTTGTTGGCGTTGTCGTCCGCCTACCTCCGCAGCCTGCCGGTCTCGACCTCGGCCATTTACCTGGCTCTGGGCCTGGCCATCGGCCCGCTGGGTTTCGGCTTGATCGGGATCGACCTCGGCGAGCAGATTCGCTGGTTCGAGCGGTTGACCGAAGTGGCGGTGATCGTCGCTCTCTTCGTCGGGGGGTTGAAGCTGCGCCTCCCGCTCCGGGATCCGGCCTGGATTGCCGCTCGCCGCCTCGGTGGGTTGGTCATGCTGGCGAGCATCGCCGGTGTGGCGCTGTCCGCCTGGCAGCTGCTCGGTCTGAATCCGGCCTCGGCGTTGCTGCTGGGCGCGGTGCTGGCCCCTACCGACCCGGTCCTCGCCGGCACGGTCAAAGTCAGCCGCGCCGCGGACCATGACCGGGTACGCTACGGCCTGTCGGGAGAAGCCGGGCTGAACGACGGAATGGCCTTCCCATTCGTCATCTTTGCGCTGCTCTGGGCAGAGCACGGCGGAGCCGGAGGATGGATTACCGGGTGGGCCCTGCACCGGTTGCTGTGGGCCGTTCCCGCCGGCCTCATGTTGGGCTTCCTGCTGGGCCGGGGCGTGGGACGCCTGGCCATCTGGCTCAGGAGTCGTCAGCAGGACACCGGCGCTCCCAGCGATTTCCTGGCCCTGGCCCTCATAGCCCTATCCTATGTGAGCGCTGAATTCATCGGAGCATGGGGTTTCCTGGCGACCTTTGCCGCCGGCGTTGGTCTCCGGCGTGCCGAAATGCACGTCACCAGGATGACGCCGCACCCGGACCAGCCGAAGCAGCCCGACCATCAAAGCGGATCGGCACAAACCCCGGAGCCGCATCCCCCCGCGGAAGAGCTGGTGGGTGCCAGCGTCCAGGCGGAAGAGCTGAAGGAGCCGGCGGTGGCGGCGGGAGTGCTGGTGGCAGAGACGATCTCATTCGGCGACACCGCCGAGCGCCTGCTCGAGATAATGCTGGTGGTGCTGGTCGGTGTGCTTCTGGCCTCGCAGTGGGACATGCGCGCGGTGCCGCTGGCGCTGCTGCTATTCCTCGTCATCCGGCCGGTGGCCACCTGGATACTGCTGGCGGGCACGCCGACCACGAACCCGCAGCGCTGGCTGATGGGATGGTTTGGGATCCGCGGTATCGGCAGCCTATACTATCTGTGTTATGCGCTGACTCACGGGCTGTCCGGCTCCGCGGCGGAGGATATCGCCGGCCTCACTATCTCAATCGTCGCTCTTAGCATCCTCATCCATGGCATCAGCGCCCGACCGCTGCTGGCGCGGTACGAGCGGGGGCTGTCGTGAGGTCGGGTGGGTCGACTAGCCTCGGGCGGCGAACAAGGCGCCGACAATCATCACGATCCCTACCGCCATCTTCCCCGCCGCCGCCGCCGCTCGGCCGAGCACTGCGCCCCAGCCCGCCTTGGCCGAGCCTTCCAGGCGCCGCACCCTCGTGTACTCGAACACCGCAGCACCCACGAAGGCACCCACGAACCCGCCGACCACCGATCCGATGATCGGCACCGGTACTCCCACGATCGCCCCGACCAGCCCGCCGACCAGCGCGCCCCACCCGGCTCGGCTCGATCCGCCATACCGCTGCGCGAAGCGGAACCCAACCCAGGCCTCGAACACCTCGGCCAGGATCGCCAGGGCGAGCATTATCGCGATGAAGCCCACGCTGAGCGTTGTGAAATCGGTAAGCCAGCCGTAGCCCAGGATGCCGAGCAGAATCACCCAGAGCCCGGGGAGCCCGAGTGGAATGAGCACCAGGCCGATGAGGCCGGCGATGACGAGAAGGAGGACGGGGGAGATCTCAGCGGTCATGGGGGACCTTGGCTATTGGCTATTGGCTGCTCCCTGCATCGAGGAGCTCCAAAGACTAATACCAACTTGGCTGGCTTACTGCACAGTCAACAGCCAAAAGCCAATAGCCAGTAACCAACTGCCCTAGCTCTTCCCTGCCTTCTCCCCCCGGAACAGCCCCAGATACTTCCCGTACCCCTCGGCCTCGAGCTTGTCCACCGGAATGAACCGCAGCGCCGCCGAGTTCATGCAGTAGCGGAGTCCGGTCGGCTTCGGGCCGTCGTCGAACACGTGACCCAGATGGGAGTCGGCATGCGCCGATCTCACCTCGGTCCGGTCCGCGGCCAGGCGGTGGTCGTCCTTGGTCTGCAGGTTGCCGGGCTCGAGCGGCTTGGTGAAGCTCGGCCACCCGGTGCCGGACTCGAACTTGTCCAGGGAGCTGAACAGCGGCTCGCCCGACACGACGTCCACGTAGATGCCTGCCTCATGATTGTCCCAGTAGGCGTTGCGGAACGGCCGCTCGGTGCCCTCGTGCTGGGTCACGGTGTACTGCTCCGGAGTGAGCGTTTTCTTGAGCTCGGTGTCGCTGGGCTTCTTGAAGGTCACTGGATTCCATCCTGTCGTGTGGGTCTGTGCTACCAGCACGCCGCTCCCGATCAACTGTGCGGCGATGATCATACCGAAAAGTGTCGCCTTCATTGCTTGGCTCCTGACTGCTGACTCCCGACTCCTGATACCCGACTCTCACCCCAAATCTTTCGCAGCCGCTCTTCCCTTCCGCATCCGATCACGTACCTCTGATAGCTCTCCGGGTTCTTCTTGTAATACTTCTGATGGTACTCCTCGCCCGGATAGAACGTCGTTGCCGGCTGAATCGCCGTGACCACGGGCGTGGCAAACCGGTGCGACTGGTCCAGCTCCCGCTTCGACGCCTCGGCCAGCCGGCGCTGCTCCGCATCGCCATAGAAGATTACTGAGCGGTACTGGGCGCCGTGGTCGCAGAAGGCGGCGTTCACGGTCAACGGGTCGATGTGGTGCCAATAGATGTCGAGCAGGCGCTGGTACGTGATCTTGGCCGGATCGTAGACCACCTGGACCGACTCGGCGTGTCCGGCGTCGCCCTTCCCCAGATCATGATAGTTCGGGTTGGCCTTGGTCCCGCCGGCATAGCCCACCGTGGTTTGGAGGACGCCCGCAACGCCGTCGAACGCCTTCTCCATCGACCAGAAGCACCCCCCGGCGAAGACCGCCACGCTCTTGACTGGGGGCGGCGCGGCTCCGACGAGCCCGGGTCCCAGAATGAGCAACCCTAGCAGTGGCAACATGATAAGCACGGTAGATCCGATCGGGGAACGGCGCATCTCGGGCTGCTCCAGAGGGGGGACACTCCCATAACGTCAGGAAAGCGCAAATAGATCCCAATAGCTAATAGCCACATCCTACACCTCCTCCAAGGCATGAAGGAACTCGGTGGCGGTCGGCCAGCGATCCTCCGGCCTTCGGGCCAGGGCTCGAACGATGGCCCGGCTGAATGGCGGCGGAATGTCCGGATTGAGCGCCGCGGGATCCGGGGTCGACGCCTCCGGCCCGAGATGATGAGCCACCACCGCCATCGCGTCGCTCGACTCCAGCAACCTCCGTCCGGTGACACACTCGAACAGCACCGCCCCGGTAGCATAGAGATCGGCTCGCCCGTCCACTGCCGCGCCCAGCACCTGTTCCGGGGCCATGTACTGCGGAGTCCCCACCACCACACCTTCCACCGTGAGCGCCTGCCGACCCTCGGATTGTGCTCCCGCCAGCCGGGCAATGCCGAAGTCGGTGACCTTCAGAAACCCGGTCGGATCCACCAGCAGGTTCTGCGGCTTGATGTCGCGGTGGACGATGCCGGCCTCGTGCGCCACCTCGAGCGCCCGACACACCTGCTTGCCGATGGTGAGTGCCGCCGGGACCGCCAGGCGCCCCGCCTCCTTGATCAAGGCTGCGACCGTGGTCCCCCGCACCAGCTCCATGGTGATGTAGTAGATCCCGTCAACCTCGCCCAGGTCGAAGGTGCGCACCACGTTCCGGTGAGTGATCCTCCGTGCCAGCCGCAGCTCCTGCTTGAAGCGCTCCAGCAGCGTGGGGTCCAGCTGCCTGACGTCGGGCCGAATCGCCTTGAGTGCCAGGGTCTCGCCGACCTCCCGGTCAAACGCCCGATAGACCACGCCCATGCCGCCGGCGCCGAGCTCCTCCTGGATCTCGTAGCGTCCGGCGAAGAGGCGGCCGGTGGCGAGCAGGCCCCGAGACTCCCGCGCGCTTCCGTCGCCCGAAGGTAGGGTGGCCGCCCCGGTCCGGAGATATTCCACCAGGCGGTCCTTCTCCCTCAGCTCCTCCACCATGCTGCCGAAGGCACGGGAGAGGTCCCCGATCTCGTCGCTGCTCCCCACCTCGATGGAACCGGTGTAGTGACCCTCGCTCACCTTGCGGGTGGCCTCGACCAGCCGCTTGATCGGCCCGGCGATCTGGCGTGCCGCCAGGAGGGCAAAGCCCAAGGCGAGCAGGAGTCCGACGAAGAAGGCCCATCGAATGGTGCGGCTGAGCTGGCTATAGGGCGCGAGGTCGGCGTCGCGGGAATGGAGCCCCAGGTAACCACCGATCGGCACACTGTCGGCGGTGGTGAGCCGGCCAACGATGCCCTCATACCCGACGCCGGCTAGGTTGAGCCGGATGCGGGGCGCCGGCTCGGCGGCCCCGCTGTCGCGCGGGAGGTCGCGAATAGACCTGGCCACCTCATTACCCGCCAACGTGGACACGGCCAGCTGGGGTACGCCCACGGTATCGACAGTAAAGAAGAGGATCTCGGAGTTGGTGTGCAGCCGGAGCCGGCTCGCGAACGCGGTGTCGATCTTGAGCGCCGCGGAGACGACCGCGAGCGTGGTGGCACTCCCCGGACTCGCGACCGGCAACGCCACCGCCTGATACAGCTCGTCTCCGTTCGGGCCGGGCTCGATCCAGGCCCCGGTGGTTGTCCGGCCCTCCAGCGCTCGGCCGATCAAGGCGCCGCGGGAAAAATCCTGGTCGAAGAGGTCGCGCTGGGAGGTCCAGGCCTGGAGTACGCCACTGGCATCGGTGATCAACACCCAGTCGGCGCCGATCTGGGCCTTGAGCTCGTCGGCCTGGTCCAGCAGATCGGACCGCGTCCTGGTTCGCACCGACTCACCGATGCGCGACACGTAGACCGGCACCTGGACCAGGGCGGCGGTGAGCTGGAGCAGGGTCTGGCTCCGCCCTTCGAGGGCGTCGCGGATGGCGGCCTGGGTGGCTCGCACCGCGTGGAGCGAGGCCGAGTCGGCTGCGCGGTCCGCCTGCCGCTTGGTCACCAGCAGTGCGGCGCCGAGCACCAGGGTGACCACCAGCGCGGTGCCGAGGAAGATCTTGGTGCCGAGCGGCAGCCTCACATCAATACCGCCGCCCCTGCTGCGGGTAGGGCCGGCCGAACTTGTTGAGGTGGGGCTTGAACTTGTAGCCGCGGGCATCGAGCTCGAGCTCCAGGCTCTCGACCCCTCCAGCCGGGACGGTGAGGTCGCGGCTCTTCTCGGGCGACCGCTCGTGCCAGGCGTGGAGGACGTATCGGCCCGGCGGGACCGCGTCGAGGGTGAAGGAGCCGTCGCTCGACGGCTGGCTGTAATACGGATTGTCGCGCACCACGACCAGGGCGCTCATCTGCGCGTGTACGTTGCAGTAGATCCGGGCGATGCCGGCCCGCTCAAACTTGACCGACGGGGTCGCCCCCCGGCCGTACATCCCCAGGTCGAACGGGTTCTCCTCCGAGAGGGAGAAGACGTTGTGGTTGAACGGGTCGTGGTTGGGAAAGGTGACGGTGGAGCCGACCGGCACCACCAGCACATGGGGAGAGAACTGTTTCTCCGCCGTGCTGATCTCGGCCCGGATCGGGGCGGCTGAGGCAGGTGCCCTGGGCGCCAGCCAGATCACCGCCTGCCCGACGTCCTCCGCCTGGCGTTCGCCCTTCTCCAGGAGGGTGAGGTGTCCGCGGACGGAGACGGGAGCTGGGAGCCTGGAGTCGGGAGTCAGGAGTCGGGAGTCGCCAGATGGCAGCCAGGCCACCGCTCCCGCGCCGAGGAGGAGAATCGGGCGGAGTGCTGGGACGCGGAGTATTTTGACTGGCATGCGGGAACGGTACCGTACGCTACAGAACGCGTCAACGCGACTGGGGGTCCTCTTCCACCCAGCGCAGCGGAGGAGGCGTGGACCTCTCCGGCCGCTGCAGTGCGCTCCGGTAGAATGAATCGCGCAGAGGTTACAGTGCACACGGCCCGGGGCCGCTGGCCGAGGGGGCTGGGGTTCGCCGCCTGCTTCCTGGCATCAGCGTTGACTACCACGGTTTTAACGGCGCAGGAGCCGTCCAGCGGGTTCGACGCCAGCGTGCACGGGCTGATCCTGATGAACGCCTTCCATACCAGCGAGGACGTCAACAACAGCGACGTGCCTCAGTTTGTCCTCCCGGCCGGCCCGGGCCTGTCGCGGAGCACCTCGAGCGCCACCGTGCGGCAGTCGCGGGTGACGGTGACGGGAATCGTTCCCGAGTTTGCCGGCGGAGCACTCACCGGCGAGCTGGACGTCGACTTCTATGGCGGGCAGCAGCCCTCGACCGGCGGCCGCACCTTTCCACTGCTCCGGATCCGCAAGGCCTTCGCCGAGCTGACCTGGACCCAGTTTGCCGTGCTGGTGGGACAGGAGTCGCCACCGATCGTCGAGGTGAGTCCGTCCACCATCGCGAGCATCGGCTTCCCCGGCTTCGCGGGCTCGGGCAATCTCTGGCTCTGGATCCCACAGATCAGACTGAGCGCAGATCTACGTCCCACGGGCGGAATTCGGATCGGTGCGGAGGTCGCAGCACTCGCGCCGACGTCGGGCGAGCCGCAGGGGACTTTCGTCACCCAGCCGGATGCGGCGGAGCGGAGCGGACGTCCCTATCTCCAGGGCAGAGTGCGGAGCCGCTGGGGAGCCGGCCAGACCGAGGGAGAGATCAGCTTCGGCGGCCACTACGGCTGGCTGATGGACAGCACCGGCGGGAAGATTGCGTCGAAGGCGCTGGCGGTGAGCCTGTGGACGCCGCTGGCAGCGGGGTTCGAGCTCCGGGGCGAGGTGTTCACCGGGCAGGCGCTGGCCGGACTGGGTGGCGGTGGCATCGGGCAGAACATGGTGCGGAATAGCGTGCCGGTCGCCGCCAAGGGTGGCTGGGTCCAGCTCAACTTCCGAGCTGGGAGCTGGGAGCTGGGGACCGGGGGTGGGATCGACGACCCGGATGACGATGATCTGGTGGCGTCGTCCCGGCTCCGGAACACGACGTTCGAGGGCCATGTGATCTGGCGTCGCCTGCCGGCAGTTATAGGGCTCGAGGGCCGCGGCATTCAAACCCGGTACTCATCGGGTACTCGGTCGGCGGCGCATGTGAATCTGGGGATTGGAGTGGAGTTCTAGAGGCTATTGGGGCGATACGATCAGGTACGCGAGGCCGATCGCAACCAAGTCCTCCAGTACAGCGATGACCACATCCTTGACCTTAAGACCGCGAACCAACCGCCTGCGGAACTCGTATCCCGCGAATGCCCCGATCACGCCGCCGATCCCACCGAGCGTGGCGCCCAGCAGCACCGAAGATCCAGCCGCTACGCCGAGACAAGCCGCCGACAATCCGCCCATGACGATTCGCGCCATCAACGGTCCAGGACTGGTGCGATTGGGGGTTTGGGGCAGCTTGTCGGCCATGTACTCCGCCAATGCCAGAATCGAGAGTATCGCGACCGCCGCCGTCGACCCCATGAACGCCAGAGGGGAGCCGTGCAGGTCCAGCCACCCCAGACGGGCCGCCCAGCTGACCGCGGCGGGCGCAGTGAGGGAACGGAGGCCGGCCACGAATCCAATGGCGAGTGCAAGCAGGGAGGGCGACATGGTGAAGGGTATGGGCTATGGGCTATGGGCTATGGGCTATGGGCTATGGGCTATGGGCGTATCGAAAGTGTTATAGGTTATCCGAGTGCCATGCAATAGCTTTTCGCACAGCCGGACCACCTTAGCTTATAAGTAGTAGCTCATAGCCCATAGCCCCGCGACACCCTGAGGCTCCTACCATCGTTGCCATAAAGCCGCCGAAGCTCCGCCGCTCCTTCTCCTTCGTCATGCCCTTCGTCCGGACGGATGCCCGCGAGGATCGTCTCGCCGGCCCCATCCGCGGCGAGCTGCTCGGCGCCGAGCACCTGGCCGAGCGAGCCCAGGAAGTGGCGGCGAGTCAGCGAATCGCGGTCGAGCGAGTGGTCCGCCGCACTCCGCTCCTGGCCCGGCTCAACGACACCCGGCGGATCCTGGAGGATGCCAACCGCCGGCTCTCGGCCTCCGCCGGCATGGACGCCGATAACGATGGCGTGGCGGACGTGGGGCCGGCCGGCGAGTGGCTGCTCGACAACTACCACGTGGTCCAGGAGCACATCGGCGAGGTACGGGAGAGCCTCCCCAGCGGCTACTACCGGGAGCTGCCCGAGCTGGCCTCCGGCGCGCTGGCCGGCTACCCCCGGATTTACGAGCTGGCCATCACGCTGATCGGGCATAGCGAAGGCCGGATCGACCTTCACAACGTCACCAACTTCGTCCAGGCCTTCCAGGAAGTCTCCACCCTGACCATCGGCGAGTTGTGGGCGGTACCCGCCATGCTCCGGCTGGGCCTGATCGAGAACGTGCGCCGGATGGCGCTCCGCACCGTGGGCCGGCTCGACGAGCTGGAGGCCGCCGACAAGGCCGCCTCCCGCATCGCCGAAGCCGCCGCCGCGGGAGACGGAGCACTCGACCTGGAGCTGGACCGGTTCGCCTCCAACCCGCCGCCGCTCACCCCGCAGTTCATCTCCCGCTTCCTCCATCAGCTCCGGGTCGAGGGCGGCGCGCTGCCGGCAGTCGTGCGGCTGGAGCAGTGGATCGCCGACGAGGCGCTGAGCGCGGAGGAGGCCACCGCCCGCTCGACCCAGCGACTGGCACTGACCCAGGTGGTGATGGCCAACAGCATCACCAGCCTCCGCGCCATCGCCATGATGGAGTGGCGCAGCTTCGTCGAGGGTCAGAGTCGAGTCGAGGCGGTCCTGAAGGAAGACCCCTCGGGCTTCTACAGCCGGATGACGTTCACCACCCGGGACGAGTACCGCCACGCGGTGGAGCGGATCGCGCGCGGCACCCGCCGCCCTGAAGAAGCCATCGCCCGCCGCGCGATCGAGCTGGCGCGCGCTGGGGCGCAAGACAGCGGGGCAGCGGGGCAGCGGGACAGCAAGACCGACCATGTGGGGTACTATCTGGTCGACGATGGGCTGGCCGAGCTGGAACGGGACACCGGCTACCGGCCCTCGTTCAGCGAGGCGACCTGCCGCTGGGTGCGGGGTCATCCGAACATCGTGTTCGTCGGCGGCGTCGTCCTGACCACTCTCGCTGCCCTCGCGGCGGTGCTGCTGCTGGGCGGCTCCGAGGCCCGGGCGACGTGGATCGCCGTGATCCTGCTGGGCTTGGTCCTGGCCAACGACATCGCGGTCAACGTGGTGAACCAGCTGGTCACCGCGTTTCTTCCGCCCCGCACCCTTCCCAAGCTCGACCTGCACGAGCACGGCGTGCCGCCCGAGTTCCGGACGGCAGTGGTGATCCCCACTC
>DATMDQ010000027.1:0-8416 GCA_035557715.1 Gemmatimonadales bacterium | reverse complement strand
ATGCTGATCGTTCCGAATTTCGAGAACCTGTCCGCCTGGGCGAAGCAGGAGGGAATTCAGAGCGCCGACGCGGCGGCCCTGGTCGCATTGCCGGCGGTACAGGAGAAGATGGAGCGAGAGGTCCTGGCGACGTTGCGGGACCTGGCGAAGTTCGAGACCCCGAAGAAGTTCTTGCTGCTGCCCCGCGAGTTCAGCATCGAGACGGGGGAACTGACGCCCAAGCTCAGCATCAAGCGAGCGGTCGTCGAGCAGCGGCATCGAGACGCCATCGAAGCGCTCTATTCAGGGCATTAAACTGCATAGCCACGGATGAACACGAACCAACCGCAGGGATGGTCCGATGTGCCGAGGCGCTCCTCAAGCACGCCCAGCTACACAGTATTAGTCAAAAGCACACCGGTATTTTCCAAGCGGTAAGGAGTCGGCGGGTGTGCTGTTGACCCACAAACTAGAACCCGGATGAAGGCAAGGAGCTTCTTAGCTTCAAGGAATAATCCGTGCCGTTGGTCCGTGTTCATCCGTGGCTATGCAGTTTCCCTACTTCAACGCTTCCCGGTCCCAACCCAGACGCCTCCTGCGCTGGCGAGCAGATTCACCAGCTCCTCGGGCGGATCCTTTCCTTCGCCCACCACGCGCAGACCCGGCAACACCACCCGCGCCGCTTCCCCGACCCAGTGCGGATCGTCTGCGAACGGAGGTCCCAGCACCACGCCACGCATCGAGCCGGACTTGATGGGGAGCCTGCCACTCCGGAGCACGCTGAGCTCGGCGGTGTCGGAGATAGTCGCCGGAGGGTTCACCGCTACCAGCGCCACGCCCGGAAGGAGCTCGGCGACGTCGCTCCAGAGCGAGGCCACGGGACCCACCAGGGCCAGGTACCCGCCGGGCCCGTGCAACCCGGCCAGCGCGGTGAGCGCATCGGCATCCAGCACGCTCTTGCTCTCCACCGGAGCAGGCGCGTCGCCGGTGTCCAGGACGCCCTCCATCAGCTCGAAGGTACGCCCGCAGACCGGACAGCCCAGATGGCCGGTGCGCACCGAGCGCCCCTCCATCTTGTCCGGCAGGAGGACCAGGAAGCTCTCGTCGTGGTCGGCGAGGCAGCGGAGATGGTCGGTGAGCTCGATGAACATGAAGGGAAGTCTAGGGTCTAGAGTCTAGACCACTTCAGAACTGAAAATAAATAAACGGACTGCTGTCGATGACGGCGAACAACGCAAGCAGGAGAACCCAGGTGGTGAGTACGAAGCCACCGACGAACCCCGGTACGGGTAGCAGCAGGTACAGCCCGGCAGCGGGATGGGGGCGAACGGCAAAGCGAGTTCCGGACGCGTCCCAGATTCTTGCTGCCCAGGCGGGAGCCGGCACCCAGCGGTTGCTGGCGTCCCCCGCCCGGTCGGCCGCTACTTTCCCGGCCCAGTGGGCGAGGACCACAATGGGCAACAACACGAGGAGCGGCAGGTATAAGTGATCAACCCCGGTCGAGTCGAGCCAGACGAGCTTGCGCACGATCGTCATGGCGGTTGGGAAGTCCTGAGCCCTGAAGAACACCCATGCGAAGCAGACGAAGGCATACGTAAGGAGCCATCCCACCACCGGTGGCAACGGCCGGGCACGGCCCTCCTTGATCCGGTCCATGTGGAGCTTGTGCACCGCAAGCCCCAGTCCGTGCAGGAATCCCCAGAACACGAAAGTCCAGTTGGCGCCGTGCCAGAGCCCGCCAAGCAGCATGGTGAGGAAGAGGTTGAGATAGGTGCGCCATTTCCCGAGTCGGTTGCCACCGAGCGGAATGTAGAGGTAGTCGCGCAGCCACTGCGACAGCGTCATATGCCAGCGGCGCCAGAACTCCGTAATCGACCTGGCGGCGTACGGCATGTTGAAGTTCTCGGGGAGATCGTACCCGATGATACGGGAAACACCGATGGCGATGTCCGAGTATCCGGAGAAGTCGCAATAAATCTGAATCGAGTAGGCGATGACCGCGCTCAGCACGGTGAGCGGAGAGAAGGTGGCAGGCGCGGCGAACACGGAATCGGCAAAAGGCGCCAGCCGGTCCGCGATGACGAGCTTCTTGGTCAACCCGAGCAGGATTGCCTGGGCGCCCACCCATGCACGGGGCCATGACGGGTTGAGCGATCTCGTCATCTGCGGGAGGAACACCGAGGCCCTGACGATCGGACCCGCCACCAGCTCGGGGAAATAGGTGACGAACATCGCGTAGCGCCACAGACTCCGGCTGGCCTGCATGTCTCGCCGGTACACATCGATGACGTAACTCATCGTCTTGAACGTGTAGAACGAGATGCCTACCGGCAGGAGAATGTTGAGGTGGCGCGTCTCCAGCCCGAGAAGGGTGGAGAACTGTTGAACGAAGAAGTCGGCGTACTTGAAGTAGCCGAGCAGGCCCAGATTGGTGACCAGACTGAAGACCAGCCACTGCTTCCGGACTTTTGGATCCTCGCTCGCCTCGATCTTGAGGGCGGCGTAGTAGTCGATTGCGCTCGGCGTCAGGAGCAGGAGGAGGTAGCGCGGATCCCAGTAGGCGTAGAAATAACAGCTGGCGAGGAGAAGCAGTGCCTGCCGAGCAGTACGATTGGGGGCCAGGCGCAGCCCGAGCAGCACCACAGCCAGGAATACGACGAAGGCCCACGAGGTGAAGACCACCGTTCAGGGCCTTACTCGGACCAGGTTCCGAAGGATGGTTTCGGCCGCCAGAGTGTGGCCGACCGTATTGAGGTGCCCTTCCCCCGGCACCGAATTCGTGAAGCCGCGCGACAGCCGTGCCGAGTCGAGCCGATCCTGAATCATGGGGGCGCGGGTGCTGGCACACCGCAGCCCCAGGCTTGCGCAGGCAGCCAGGACTGCGTTCTCCGCCGGGGATTCCGGGGCCAGACCGTCGATACCCACATCGGTGGCGAAGAGGATTCTCAGGCGCTCGCCGTAAGCTTCACGTAAGGCGTCCAGCGCGATCAGCGTTCGCTCGGGCAGGGGTATCCCGCCTGGCCGCAGCGACGCTTTTCCAGCACCGAACTCATTCTTGGCCCGAATGATCGGGAGCCCGGCAGTTTGGCCTCGCTTCGCGAGATGATAGATGAGACCGGAGCTGGACAGAACTTGCTCCGCGATTTTTCGGGCGCGACCTATTCGCGCGGGTGCCGACTCAGCAGTCACTCCCCAATGCCCATCAGTTCCTCGCACGAGCCGAACCCCTGCAGTGAGGATGTCAGGTCCAAGGTCGCTGGCAGTGATCACCACGACGACCCACACCGGATCCCAGACCTGAGTGATCTCCGGTGCGACCTGGACGTATTTCGGCACATCAGACCCATACCAGCCGTACTGTCGGACATTGATTCTGGTGTCAGCGCTTCGCAGAGATCGCTCCACGATCGCGCCCATCGTTTCCCGGTCGGGAACCTCGACTGCCTCCACGTGTGAGTCACCCAGAATCACACCGGTGGCGGCGCCTGAGAGGGGAGGGTTCCCGGTAAGGCGCGCCCGGGAAAGTGAGAAATGGCTCGCCGCGATGGTCTCCGTGAACCGGCGGACCTCACGGACCTCGCCATCGAGCCTATCGGCCAGAATCGGGGACCAAACGTTGTTGAGTGGAGTAGTCAGTGGGACAAGGCCGAGCTCAACGACCGCGATGGCGCAAACAGCACCGATGCCGCAAAGGAGCCAGCTGCGTAAGGGCCGCGCCGTGGCGGGGACCTCCGAGGATGGTGGAGACGATCGAACTCGAGAGAGTATCTCAAGTCTCATCAACGAATCTCGCTATTCCGGATACCGCGGAGCGCAAGGACAGCGCGTGATATGATGCCGCAGGGGTGCAAGTTAAATGCCAACCCTAAGGGCTTCCTCCAACGTGCGTTCTATGGCTTGAACACGACCCATGTGAGTTTGCCGGGCTCTACCACGACCTGTCGGAAGACCTTCTTTCCCCCAATTTGGGTTCCCAGGACATACGGTCCAGCGGGCACGTCCGAGACCGCAAAGTGCTCGGAGTACAGGGGATGCGGATGTCCCTTGTCTCCGTAGGTCTCGGCAAAGGAAAACGGCGTGTCTACCGGGTCGCGCTTGGTGATGCCGTACACCCGTGCCTGGGGTACGGGTGCGCCAGTGCTGTCGAATACCTGCCCCGCCACGATGCCGGTGTTGGGAAGAGGCTCGATCCAGAGCTCCGGGTTGCTGGTGTACGGGGGGAACCGCTGCAGAGAGTCAACGATCAGGGCGATCGAATCGCTGGGCGAGGCCGAGATCTCCAGGTGAAGATGGTCGTTGGTCGCGCGGCCGGTGTTCCCCACCCTGGCGATAACGGTGCCTTTCGCCACCTTGCGGCCGACTTTCACGGTCAGGGCGGAGTTGTGGTAGTAGGTCGAGAAGATGCGGTAGCGCTTGCCTTGCGCAGTGACCGGCGTGTCGTGGCGAATGCTGACGGTCAGCGCCCCGGCTTCGGCCGGCCCGGCGTACACCACGGTCCCGGCCCCGATGGCCATGACCGGTGTCCCATCCGGATTGTTGAACTCGACGCCCTGGTGCTGCTGGAAGTTGCCGCCCATGGTCGAGCCGTAGCGGTAGGTCTGGTCGATGAAGCTGTTGTCGGTCAGAGCGATGGGCCGCCGGAACCAGGTGGTAAGCGGATCGCGAGGCGCCTCTGCCGGCGTGCCGGTCTGACGGAGACAGGGCAAGGTGTCTGCATTGGGCTTGAGGCCGCACTGAGTGCCCCGGAGCAGCTTGTTGCCGATGAGGAGCGCGTTCTGGGGAGGATATGCCGCCGCGGTGAGCGGCTCGGCCAGCCAGCCGGTGGGGCCGCGCCGAAGCCGCTGGCTCCCGCGGAGGGTAGAGACGTTCCAGCCCCTGCGGTCTGGGGCCACGCGCCGGACATATTCGCTCTTCAACACCGGAAATACCGTGTCCGCGGGTCCCTTCGCACGAGGGCCGACAGCATCCCCCAACGCGGTCCAGGTGGCGCCGTCGTTGGTGGTCAGCTGGATCCCGTCGGCCGTGCCGATCAGGGTGGTGTCACCCCGCACGACGATGCCCGACGGGGCGACGTACTGCCACTCCGGACCCAGCTGCTTGTAGGCCCAGTTCTTCCAGGTCGCGCCGCCATCGGTGGAGAGGCCCCAGCCATTCCCGACGGTGCCATACCAGAGCTGGCCCCGGGCGCCGAATCCGATCGCCTGCACGAAATCCCAGGAGATCGACGTCGCCGTGGTGTCGTGGCGAATGGCTTCCCACGCCGTGGCTCCGACCGGAAGACGGTAGATCCCCTGTCCGTAGGTACCGACCCAGATGACGCCGCGCGGATCGCGGGCGACGGTGAGGACGTGCACGCCCCAGCCGGTGCTGTCCGGCAGTGGCGGAATTGCTTGTGCTCGCGCTGGAGTCGGAGTCAGGGCCGCAGACATGAAGAAAAAACATAGCCGCAGATACACGCAGATAGACGCAGATTGAATAGGAATCACTGCCGCCATGGGAGAGACCCCATTAGAACTTTTAGGAAGAAACAGAAGAATGCTCCTTGCTACCACAGGTACCCTGTTGTGAAGTATCAGCGTTCATCTGCGTCATCTGCGGCTAAGCTTTTCCTACTCGGAGAATCGGCCTCCATACGCCAGGCGCAGGAACTCGTCGCGGGTCTTGGAGTCATCCCGGAAGATTCCCCGCAGCGCGCTGGTCACCGTCCGCGAGTTCTGCTTCTCCACCCCACGCATCATCATGCAGAAGTGGGCCGCCTCGATCACGACCCCGACGCCGGTGGGCTTGAGTACGTCCATGATGGCGTCGGCGATCTGATCGGTCAGCCGCTCCTGTACCTGCAGCCGCCGGGCGAACACATCCACGATCCGGGCAACTTTGGACAGCCCCAGGATCTTTCCGTTGGGGATGTAGGCCACATGGGCCCGGCCGAAGAACGGCAGGAGGTGGTGCTCGCACAGCGAGTAAAGCTCGATGTCCCGGACCATGATCATGCTCTGGTGCTTTTCTTCGAACACCGCGTCGCCGATCACTTCATCGACCGTCATCCCGTAGCCCTGGGTGAGAAACCGGAGGGAGGCCTCGACCCGCTCCGGCGTCTTGAGCAGCCCCTCTCGGCCGGGATTCTCTCCCAGCGCAGCCAGGATCTCCCGCACCTTATCGGCGAAGGGCGCCTCGTGCGGAGATGGGGCCTTCGGATCGGTGACCCGGGTGCGCTCGGGTCTGGCCGGCACCAAGTCAGATCCCTTCGTAGTCGACATAGTTCCTCGGTGTCTCCCACAGGCGAAGGCGCAGCGCCAGCTCGGCCGGAACGGCCGGACGGAGCTCGCGCCAGCAGACCAGCGCAATGTTCTCGGAGGTAGGATTTAGCGACGCGAACCAGGGCACGTCGAGATTCAGGTTCTTGTGATCCAGGTGGCGGAGGAGACGCTCTTGAGCCAGCTCCTTCAGCTTGTTGAGATCCATGACATAGCCCGTCTCCGGATTGATCTCGCCCTCGACGGTCAGCTCCAGCTCGTAGTTGTGGCCGTGGAAATTCGGATTGCTGCACTCCCCGAACGTCTCCCGGTTCCACTGGTCCGAGAAACGGGGGTTGTGCAGACGGTGCGCGGCATTGAAGTGCACGCGACGGGTGACGGCGCAGCGGGGCATGAAGGCTGTGGGCTGTGGGCTGTGGGCTGTGGGCTAGGCGCTACGGGCCAGAGCCGTTGAAGTGGTGGCCATGAATTACAAGCTACTCGGTCCGAGGAACGGCCCATAGCCCACCGCCCATAGCGCCCAGCCCCCAAACAAAACGCCGACCCGGAGATCGGCGTAGATGGGGAGTGGAACGGCGGCGGGAAGGGTTATTGAAGCCCAATGAGAAAAAGCTCGGCGCCCTCACCATAACTTCTGTCTTCCCCCGAGGGGCATGACATCAGCCACAGCATTCGGGCCCTTCATCGGACCTGTTGGCTCAATAACGTAGCTCCCCGCCACCGCCCACGTGGATGTAAAATAGGACTACACTCAGGTATGGTCAACCGAAACCCATGAGGTCCGCATGTCACCCACGTTCCTGCTGGCGCTGGCGTCCCTCGTTGTCTGGGCTGTGCTGACGTTTGCTGTACCGGTGAGCACCGGCGCAATCCATTTGCTCCTGGCGCTCGGCACCACGTTACTGGTGCGGTGGTGGGCGTTGCGCGCGTAGGTGGTTGTATCGTCTCGTGTGAGCCACGTTGACGAATCACCACACGACCAGCAGTACGGCGCTTTTGAAGGGTCGCCAGCGCGCAACCTAACACGTACGCCACCAATAGTTTGGAAGCTATCCGCGGGGGAGAACACGGAGGGGCTGACGGGGGCACAGATCGTGCTCAACCGAGCGAACAACTGCCGCTGGTGACTCCAACGACCGTTCGCCGGAGACGGCTCCTTTGCAAGTCTGCAGTCGATTCGGCCGTGATTGTTCCCGGCAAGCCTTCGTGTCGTCCTCATGATGCGCTGGATGGAATCCCTGGTCGAGCGGGCCGGAGCCGCCGGCGGCCTCCCTACCATCCAGAGACTCTGGCCCGTGGACCGGCGCTCGGCTCCACAGTACGATCCGGAGTACCCCCGCGGCCGAGTCAACCGCACCCTCAATTTCGTCCTGGCGCTGCTGGGACTGGTCGCATCGCTCCCCATACTGCTAATTATTGCAGTGGTGATCAAGTTGACGTCGCGGGGACCGGTGTTCTACACCCAGGTCCGGGTCGGGTTGGACCGCCGCCTGCCGGTCGGTGGCATCCAGAATCAGCGCCGGGAGCTCGACATCGGCGGCGAGCCATTCACCATCTATAAGTTCCGGACCATGCGGGTTGACGCCGAGCAGGGGAGCGGGGCGGTCTGGGCTCAGCAGCGCGACCCCCGAGTCACCACCGTAGGCAGGTTCCTCCGCCAGTATCGCCTCGACGAGCTGCCCCAGCTGCTCAACGTGCTCCGGGGCGAGATGAACATCGTGGGCCCCCGACCGGAACGGCCCACCATCTTCGCCGAGATGCGGGAGCACATTGCCGAGTACCCCCTGCGGCAGCGGGCGCGGCCAGGCATCACCGGGCTGGCGCAGATCAACCACCACTATGATCGCTCGCTCGACGATGTGCGCACCAAGGTGAACTACGATCTGGAGTACATTCGTCGCCGCAACCTCCGTGAAGATCTGCGGATCATGCTCAAGACCATCCCCGTCATCCTCTGGCGCAGGGGCGGGTGGTGAGCGCTGAGGCTGCGGCGCGGCCACAGCAACTATCCCCCGCCCTTCTCCTCACCGGCATCATCGTCCTGGCTGCCCTGCTCCGCTTCTGGCGGCTCGGCGCCTGGGGACTCGAAGGCGACGAGATCTTCACCCTGCGCGATTCCCTTGCGCCGGCGTTCGACAATCCCCGGCCCCTGATCTATTTCCTCAATTACTACCTCATAC
>DATMDQ010000026.1:0-10044 GCA_035557715.1 Gemmatimonadales bacterium | reverse complement strand
AAGGTCAAGGATATCATTGTCGAAGAGCTCGGCGTCGAGCGCGAGAAGCTGACGAACGATGCCAGCTTCATGGAGGATCTCGGCGCAGACAGCCTCGATACCGTGGAGCTCGTCATGGCGTTCGAGAAGGAGTTCGACATCGATATCCCCGACGAAGAGGCGGAGAAGCTCCGCACCGTCGGCGATGCCATGACGTACCTCCACGAAAAGATTGGGAAGTAGCTTGGAGCATCGTGTCGTCGTCACCGGCCTCGGGCTGGTGACCCCAGTCGGAACTGACGTCGAATCGACCTGGCAAGGGCTCCTGGCCGGACGGTCGGGGGCGGCTCCGATCACGAAGTTCGACGCCTCGAACCAGCGGGTGCGCTTCGCCTGCGAGGTCAAGGGATTCGATCCGCTCCAGTATATCGACCGCAAAGAGGCGCGGCGCTACGACATCTTTGCCCAGTTCGCGCTGGCCGCGGCCCATCAGGCCATCACTCAGGCAGGCCTCGAAGGACGGTTTCCCTCACCTGAACGGACCGGTGTCGTCATCGGCAGCGGGATCGGCGGGATGCAGACCTACGAGGAAAACTGTTCGCTTTTCCTGACCAAGGGACCGGACCGGGTTTCCCCCTTCTTCGTGCCGATGTTCATTCCCGACATCGCCGCGGGTCTGGTATCCATCCGCTATGGGCTCAAGGGCCCGAACTTCGCCACCGTGTCTGCCTGTGCCTCCTCGGCTCACGCCATCGGCGAATCCTTCAACATGATCCGACGAGGCAGTGCCGATGCCATGGTCACTGGCGGAGCGGAGGGAGCCATCACCGGCCTCACGGTTGCCGCCTTCGCCAACATGAAGGCGCTCTCGAGCCGCAACGACTCGCCGGAGACGGCAAGCCGGCCGTTCGACCGGGATCGGGACGGGTTCGTCCTCGGCGACGGTGGGGCCATGGTGGTGCTGGAGAGCCTGGAACACGCCGAGCGGCGGGGAGCCCAGATTCTGGGCGAGGTGCTCGGCTACGGCGCCAGCGCGGATGCCTACCACATCACCTCGCCGGCCGAGAGCGGCGAAGGCGCACAGCAGGCCATGCGCAGCTGCATCGAAGATGGGAAGATCGATCTCAAGGACGTGGGCTATATCAACGCCCACGGCACCTCGACGCCCCAGGGCGACATCGCGGAGACCGAGGCGGTCAAGGCGGTCTTCGGCGAGCAGGCGCGGAAGCTGGTATTCGGATCCACCAAGTCCATGACCGGCCACCTGCTTGGGGCGGCCGGAGCCCTCGAGTTCGCCGCCAGCCTGCTGTCAGCCACCTGCGGCGTGATCCCGCCAACCATCAATCAGTTTCACCCCGACCCCAAGTGCGACCTCGACTCGGCTCCCAACCGCAAGGTCGAGCGCAAAGTGGACGTGGCCCTCTCGAACTCCTTCGGTTTCGGCGGTCATAACGTCACCCTCGCCGTGAGGCGCTGGGAGGCGTAGTGATTCCAGGACGGCTGGGCAGTTCGGCCCGGCCGCCCAGGTTCAGGCGTTCCTCCAGATAGCGGTTCACCGCATCAACGTCCAGTTGGACCCCCGCGAGTCCCACATAACTGTCTGGACGCAGAAGGTAGAACGCCATCCGAGGGATCCCGGCGCGCGCCAGCTCGCGTTCATTGACCGGATCGCCCGGCACCACGTAGGTCCGCACCAAGTCTCCCAGTCCAGGCAGGCCACCCGGAGGGGCGGGCTGCCCGATCACGATCAGTGTGAATCGGGTGTCATCGAGCTTGGAGTAGAGATCTTCGGAGGTGCGGTCCGGGGAGAGCTTAAGCCGCAGCCAGGGAAAGCGATCCCCCGCCCGGGGGGCGTCGTCAGGCAAGCCAGGCAGGTTTTCTGAGAGACGGCTGTCAGGGTATCGAATGCCGGTCTGTGATATGGTCAGGAACGCGAGCTTTCGGATTCTCTCGATCCGCATCGCCAGCGCCACGATCTTGGGGGCGATCCGGGTCCGAACGAAACCTGCCACCGGGCCGTCCGAAATGACGAGCGAAAACGCCCGGTCAGTCGTGCTCAGCAGAGCCTGAGCCACCGGAATGCGCTCCTGCTCGTAGGAGTCGAGCAGCGCCGGATCTGCACCGCCCGAGGCAACCAAAGCCAGCTTCCACCCCAGGTTGTAGGCGTCCTGCAGGCCGGTATTCATCCCCTGAGCACCGACCGGGCTATGGATGTGCGCCGCGTCGCCCAGGAGGAAGCAGCGACCCTTACGAAAGCGCTGGGCACGGCGGTGATGAATGCGGTAGGTGGAGAACCAGCTGCAACTCCGAAAGGCCAGCCCTGATCCGGCTTCCTGGCGGATGGAGGGAATCACCTCGTCCCAAGTCAGATCATCCCTCCCCCGAAGTTCCGCAGGTACGATACCGACTACCCGCCAGTGGTCGGTGCCGCGCATCGGGAAAAACAGGTGGAACCCCTTGCGCCAGAGGTACACGTTGAGCTCATCCGGTATCATCGGGCCCGTCATTACTGTATCGGCGACGAAGAACACGTCCTCGTAGGGCGCGCCCTGAAATGCGATACCGTTCAGCTCGCGCACCGCACTGCGCGCGCCATCGCAGCCGGCTACCCAGGCCGCCTTTGCTTCCCGGATGGTGCCGTCGGGCTGCTTCAGATGAGTGGTGACGAGGTCCCCTTCCTGGGTCAGGCCAACAAGTTCCGTGCTCCACTCGACGGACCCGCCCCGGTCGCGGAGAGCCTCGCCCAGCAGGCGTTCGTTATCGTCCTGGCCCAGGATCAGGAGAAAGGGGTATGGACTCAGATCGCGCCCGATGTCACCCACGGGGACTCGCGCCGCCCGCCGCCCATGCGCCCACATGTTCGCGGCCGTCGTCCGTTTGCCGAGCTCGAGCGCCTGCTGGATGATGCCGAGATGCGAGTAGATCTCGAGTGTGCGGGCCTGCACCCCGAGGGCTCTCGTCTGGAGTGACGGACCTGCGTGGCGGTCTACGATGCGCGTGGGCACGCCGCGTCGCGCGAGTTGATTTGCAAGCATCAGCCCGGTCGGCCCGGCTCCGACAATCAGGACGTCGGCATCCATAGCGAGTCCCTCCGGTGCGGCGGAAGACGAGCCCGGCTCAACGGCCGGGTAACCGGTCTATGGTACCGCAGCGGCGCACCGCGTCAATGACGTTGCCTCTCGCGCGGCTGACCTACGTCGACCAGTCCTATCCGGTGGGCAGCACGCTGGTGGACTTTCACCGCTTGATCCCGCCCAGGGCGGATGAACGAAGGCAGATCCTCCACCACAAGGACCCTGGAGATCAGCCCTTCACTGAGGTCGAACACCAGGGCAAACTCGCTGCTTGCCTCGATCCCGCAGGGCTCGACCGTGAAGCTCTCCTTCCCCCACGCGATCAGCTGGTCACCCCTGGTGGTATAGTCCATCTGCCAGAAGGTCATCATCCCGCCGAAGGCCCTGAAGTATTCCACCACCGGCTGCTTGCCCCGATCCCCCAGGCACCTGGGCGAACCTCCGCCGATTGCTACCTGTAGCGCCACGTCGGCCGCCAGCAGCGCCAGCATCGGGTCGAGATCGCCGAGTAGCAGACGGTCCAACGCCCGCCTCACGGTAGTCAATTCATCCGTCGAGTATTCCGGCCGAAGCTGCCTGGCAGTACTACCCATTGAGCGCTCCCATCATGGTCTCAGGATAGCGTTCCCCAACCGCCGCGCCAAACGGCGCGATCAGCTCCAGCCGATGGAGGTCGTTCTCGGTCAGTTGGACGTGAGTCGCGGCGGCGTTCTCCACCAGCCGCTCGATCCGGCGGCTACCCGGTATCGGGACCACGTGCTCTCCGCGCGTCAGAAGCCAGGCGAGCGCCAGCTGTGCGGGGGTCACGCCCTTCTGGCGGGCCATGGCCCTCAGCTCTTCGACCAGCTCCAGGTTCTTCCCGAAGTTGTCACCCTGAAACCGCGGGTTCGTTCGCCGCCAGTCGTCCTGCGCGAGATCATCGACGCTCTTGATGGCGCCGGTCAGGAATCCGCGCCCCAGCGGGCTGTAGGCCACGAAGGTGATCCCCAGACCCTCGGTCAGACTCAGCAGCTCGTCTTCCGGGTCCCGAGTCCAGAGCGAGTACTCGGTCTGTAGCGCTGCGATGGGATGGACCGCCTGGGCCCGCCGAATGGTCTCGGGTGCGGCTTCCGACAAGCCGAGAAAGCGGACCTTCCCTTCCTTCACCAGCTCCGCCATCGCCCCTACCGTCTCCTCAATCGGAGTCCTGGGATCGACCCGGTGCTGATAGTACAGGTCGATGGTTTCCACCCCCAGGCGGCGAAGGCTCGCCTCGGCGGCGCGCTTCACATAAGCCGGGGTTCCATCGATCTCGTAGCCCTTTCCGTCGGCCCAGGATCCCTTGATTACGTTGCCGAACTTGGTGGCGAGCACGAACTGGTCGCGCTTGCCCTTGATCGCTCGGCCGACCAGCTCTTCGTTCCCGCCGGCGCCGTAGATGTCGGCGGTATCGAGGAAGTTGATCCCTAGCTCGAGAGCACGATGGATGGTGGCTGTCGAGGTGGCGTCGTCAGTTGGACCGTAGACCGGGCTCATGCTCATGCAGCCAAGCCCGATGGCGGAGACGTTGGGTCCGGTGGTGCCGAGTTTCCGCGTCTTCATGTCTAGCCTTCCCGTTGTCGTTGTTGGCTCCCTCACTGTGTAGATAGTACCGTTCACCTTATCCGGGGATAAGGAACTGATTATCCTGGTATTGGTGGTCCCTGGATCGCGCTGCCAGGGCAAACTAAGGTCGACCTCTGGATTGCGGAGCGGCGAGCTTGAGGAGGAATCATGTTGAGTGAAGAACGCAGACGGGCCATCGGCGACTTCCTTCGAACCCGACGGACGCGGCGGCAACCGGAGGAGCTGGGGCTGCCCCGGGGACGGCGGCGGCGGACGCCGGGGCTGCGGAGGGAGGAGGTGGCCGCGGCGGCCGGGGTCAGCGCCGAGTGGTATACCTGGCTGGAGCAGGCCCGCGAGGTTCGCCCCTCGGCCGAGGTCTTGAGCCGGATCAGCGTTGCGCTCCGGCTGGAACCCAACGAGACCCGCCACCTGCTCACTCTGGGAGGCTATGCTGTCCCGGGCAGCCACGGCGACTCGGTCCGGCCTGTGTCAGTCAGTCTCCGGCTCCAGCGGCTGATCGATCAGATGGAGTACGGCCCCGCCTGGGTGTTCGGCGAGCGGTGGGACATCCTGGCCTGGAACCACGCCGCCTCGGTGATCCACGGTGAGTTGGCCGGTCTTCAGGGAATCGAGCGTAACGCGCTCTACCAGCTCTTCCTGGGCGATCGGCTGCGGTCGACGCTCCACGACTGGGATAAACACGGTCGGCAGTGCGTCGCCAAGCTGCGGGCGACCTACGCCAGTCGAGTGGACGATCCCTGGTTCAACGAGCTGGTATCTGTGCTCCGCACCCGGAGCGAGCAGTTCGAGCGCTGGTGGCACGAGAATGAGATAGAGACATCGCAGGAGGGGGTGAAGCACTACGACCATCCCGAGGCCGGCCGGCTGGTCTTCGACTTTACCGTACTCGAGGTGCTGGACGAGCGGATGGCGTCCTTGCGGCTGATCACCTACGTGCCGGCACCGGGCACCGGCACCCGAGAGAAGATGGAGGCACTACTCGGCGCACCTGAGCCGACACACGCAGCGCTGGAACCGGTGGAGACTGGTTGAGCGAGGTCTGGAGAGCGTTTCCCAACCGGTTTACATTCCTTGGGTGTTACTTTCGGCACTCCAAGGAGATACGATGTCTGGCGGGATCGACCTGGCGCGCCTGCGTGACCCTCTGCTGCGCCCTATTGCCGAGAAGGTAAGCCAGGGCGAGCGTCTCGATGCCGGGGATGCACTGGTCCTCTACGGGACCTCTGATCTGCTCGGTCTGGGGACCACTGCCGACTACGCCAACCGCAGGCAGAATGGCGATCGAGTGTTCTTCTCGGCCAATCAGCACATCAATCCCACCAACGTCTGCATTCTCCGTAACACCTGCACCTTCTGCTCCTTCGCGCGCATGCCGAAGGAGGAAGGGGCTTACACCCGATCGTTGGATGAAGTCTTCCAGGAGGCGGCACAGGCTACCGGCATGCCCACCCGGGAATTCCATATCGTCGGGGGGCTGCACCCGAAGCTTCGGCTGAGCTACTACACCGACATGATCCGGGGCCTGAAGGAGAGGCACCCCGAGGTCCACATCAAAGCGCTCACCGCGGTCGAGATCGCCCACCTGGCGCGGATCGAGAAGATCTCCGAGCGGGAAGTGCTCCTGGCCATGAAGGATGCTGGCCTCACCAGCCTGCCGGGCGGCGGAGCCGAGGTGTTCAGCACGGCCGTGCGGGCGACCATTGCGGAGCGAAAGCTCACGGGGGAAGAATGGCTTCGGGTGCACCGGGTGGCGCACGAGCTGGGCATTCCCACCAACTGCACGATGCTCTACGGCCACGTGGAGACCGCCGCTGATCGGATCGAGCACCTCAGCATGTTGCGGGCCCTGCAGGACGATACCGGGGGCTTCCTCACGTATATCCCGCTCGCCTACCATCCCGATCACAACGAGCTGGGAGAGGAGATCGGCCGGGTGGGCACCGCCACGACGGGCTACGAGGACCTGAAGAACATCGCGGTGGGCCGGCTGTTCCTCGACAACATTCCGCACATCAAGACCCACTGGCCCATGGTCACCCCGTTCCTGTCCCAGATCGCGCTCAGCTTCGGCTGCGACGATGTCGAAGGCACCGTGGTCTACGAGCGGATCTATCATGAGGCCGGCGCGCACACCGACATGGGTCTACCGTACATGGACCTGGTTCGGCTGATTCGCGGGGCAGGGAAGGTGCCGGTCGAGCGGGACAGTCTGTACCAGACCGTCCGGGAGACGTTCGACGATCCACCTCCGGCGGGGCCGGATGCCCGGGCTTCCGCTTCACGGGAAAGCCTCTCTCTGCCCGTGGTTCACGCCGCATGAGACTCGGACGCATTCCCTGGATCAACTGCTATCCGATCTACGGCGCCATCGATCGCGGGCTCGTGAGCGTCCCGGCGGAGCTCGTGTCCGGCACTGCCTCCGAGCTCAACGATCTGCTCGCGGCCGGGGCGCTGCAGGTGAGCGTCGTCTCGGCGGTGGAGTACGCCCGCAACGCCGCGGCGTACCATCTGCTGCCTGACCTCGCCATCACCTGCGATGGACCGGTACATAGCGTGGCGCTCTTCTCCAAGCGACCTGTCGAAGACCTGTCCGGGTGCACCGTGCTGCTCACCGCATCCTCGCGAACCTCCGTCCTGCTGCTCGAGCTGCTCTGCCGCCACCGCTGGGGCATCACCCCGCACTTCGCCACCGCTCGGGCCGAAGCACCTGATCTGAAAACGCTCGCGGGGCTGCCACACGAGGCGGTTCTCGTCATCGGCGATGCTGCCCTCCACTTGTCAGGGCAAGCCACCTACCCAGTGAGGCGGGATCTGGGCGCCGAGTGGAAAGCCTGGACCGGGCTGCCATTCGTGTTCGCGGTCTGGGCGGCTCGCCGGGAGGCGCCGGCGGCGGGAGTGCGACTGGTGCACCAGCAGCTATTGGCCTCGCGCTCTTGGGGCTTGGCTCACCTGGACCTGCTGGCGGCGGCCGCGGGGGAGAACACCGGGGTGGCCGAGGCCGTCTGCCGGGCGTATCTGGGCGACCTGGACTACGCGCTGTCCTACCGCCATCTGGCCGGGTTGACCGATTTCTTCCGGCGGTTGGCACAGGAAGGAATGGTGCCCGATGGATCGCTCTCGTTCATTTCGGCTGCGTAAGGAGCTGTGACTGTGAGCGTTGTGGACCGCACCTCAAGTCGGTTCTCGGGGTATCTGGAGCTCTACGAGCGCGCCAGCCTCTTGGAGCTGGGCCAGCTGGCCGACGCCGAGCGTTGGCGGCTGCACCCGGAGAATGTGGTCACCTATATCATCGACCGGAACATCAACTACACCAACGTCTGCGTGGCCGATTGCAAGTTCTGCGCGTTCTATCGCCGGCCGAAGCACCGGGAAGGGTACGTGCTCAGCTTCGAGCAGATCGGCGCCAAGATCGATGAGTGCAAGGCCATCGGTGGGGTCCAGATTCTGCTGCAGGGCGGGCACAACCCCTACATCCCGTTCGAGTGGTATCTCGAGCTGATGCGCTACATCAAGCAGCATCACCCGATTCACATCCATGGCTTCTCTCCTTCCGAGGTGGTGTTCTTCAGCGAACGCTTCGGGCTGCCGGTGGCCGACGTGGTGCGCGAGCTCCGAGCCGCCGGGCTCGACAGCATCCCCGGAGGCGGGGGAGAGATCCTGGTGGACTCGGTGCGAGAGCGGGTCGCCAAGAAGAAGGCCCAGACGGAGGAATGGCTGGGCGTGCAGGAGGAGGCGCACCGGCAGGGCATGAAGACCTCGGTCACTATGATGTATGGCCTGGGGGAGAGCAACGCCGACCGGATCGAGCACCTGCTGCGGGTCCGCGAGCTGCAGGCCCGAACCGGCGGCTTCACCGCGTTCATCTGCTGGCCCCTCCAGCCGGAGGGCACGGAGATGGCCGCCCAGCCCAAGACCGACGCGGTGGCATACCTCAGGACCCTGGCGATGGGGCGGATCATCTGTGACAACGTGCCCAACCTGCAGTCGTCGTGGGTGACCATGGGACTCAAGGTAGGGCAGGTCGCCCTCCGCTTCGGCGCCAACGACTTCGGCAGTCTGATGATGGAGGAGAACGTCGTGTCCTCCGCGGGCACCACCCACCGGGCCACCATCGAGGAGATGGAGCGCTCCATCCGGGACGCCGGCTACGAAGTGCGGCGTCGCCGGCAGGATTACTCGATCATCGACCAGCCGGCCACCGTGGCCGCATGACCCGGGTTGGAATCGGCTACGATTCGCATCGGTTCGTGGAAGGTCGCCCGCTGATCCTTGGTGGGGTCACCATACCGTACCCGCGCGGCCTGGCCGGCCACTCCGATGCTGACGCAGTGGCCCATGCGCTGACCGACGCCATTTTGGGAGCTGCCGCCGCCGGCGACATCGGGCAGCTGTTTCCGAACACCGATCCACAGTGGAAGGACGCAGACTCGATGGAGCTGCTGCGGAGCGCGCACGATCTGGTACGGGGGCGAGGCTACGCGCTGGCGCAAGCGGATCTGACGATCATTACCGAACAGCCGAAGCTGGGCCCCCACCTCGGCACCATGGCCGCCACGCTGATTGCCCGGCTGGGAGCCCGTCCGGGCTCCGTGAGTCTCAAAGCCAAAACGAATGAAGGAATGGGATTCATCGGCCGGGGAGAGGGCATCGCGGTCATCGCGGTTGCCACCCTGGAGGCGCGCTGATCGAATCGCTGCTGGCGTGGCTGTCGCAAATGCCGCCCGCCGTCGTCTATTCCGTTCTCGCACTGCTCGCCGCGGTGGAGAACGTCATTCCGCCGGTCCCGTCCGACGCCGCGGTCGGGCTGGGCGCGTTCCTGACCAACCGGGGCCTCACCACCCCACTCGGTGTCTTTGCCGTCACCTGGACCGCCAACCTGGCCGGAGCCGCCGCGGTCTACTTCGCCGCCCGGCGCTATGGCCGACGCCTCTTTGCGACCCAGCTCGGGCGCCGGCTACTCACCCCCCGGTCGCTCGCCGTGATCGAGCGGGAATATCTGCGTTTCGGTGTGGCCGGCATCTTCTTCAGCCGATTTCTTCCGGGCTTCCGCGCGGTGGTCCCACCGTTTGCCGGCCTGGTGCGGCTGAGCCCGGTGCGGACATTGGTCCCGATGGCGCTGGCCTCAGCGATCTGGTACGGCGGCATCACCATCCTCGGCACGGTGATCGGTTCGGAATGGGAGCGAATCAACCGGATCATCACCGGCGTGAATCGCACGCTCGGGATCGCGGCGGTATTGATCGTTGTCGCCGGGCTGGTGTGGTACTTGTTGCGCCGCCGGCGCAGGCAGCGGGAGCGTGTATGGCACGCCACTGAGGAGGCCCTGGACCCTGCCGGTCCCTCGTTCCTGGCGGGATCGGACATCATGGAAGGGACGGCTCGGGAG
>DATMDQ010000025.1:0-3267 GCA_035557715.1 Gemmatimonadales bacterium | reverse complement strand
GCCGCCACCGCCGGTCAGATGAACGTGGCCGTCGATCAGCCCGGGAATGACCCGGCGCCCCTCGAGGTCGTGCTCGACCACGCCGAGTGTGGCCGGCAGGTCCGGCGGGGTCGCACCGACCCATACGATGGTCTCGCCCGTCACCAGCAGATGGGCGCGGCCTCGGGGTTCGGGGTCGTACAGGTCGGCGTTGCAAAGAAGCTCGATCATGCGAGCTGAGAAGTTACTCTCGCCTGGAGACTCCGGCCATTGGCGCGGCGGTACGGCGGTACGGCGGTACGGCGAAGTTAGAGTGATCGTCATCCCGAACGGAGTGAGGGATCGCCCCGGCTAACGTCTGCCGAAGATCTCGAATGGACGTCTCATTGAGCGATCCTTCGCTCCGCTCAGGATGACATGGAGTTCTCCTCCTTCGCCCGACTCATTTCTCCAATCCGGCCGGCACTCCCTCGGGATAGCGTTCTTTGACTGCTGCCTCGATTCGCTGAATCCGGTTCTCGGGGTTTGGATGGGTGCTGAAGAACTCCGGTGGTCTGCCGCCTTCCGAGCTCTCGTCCAGGATCTTCATCAGGCCAGTCATCGAGCGCGGATCGTACCCGGCCTCGGACGTGAACCGCACCCCCAGTTCGTCCGACTCGAGCTCATCCTGCCGCCCGAACCGCATACCCACCAGCTGGCCGATCATGGCGGCCACTGCGGCGGAGTTCTGGCTGGAGGGATTGTTCGGATCGTAGGTCGCCAGCACCGCAGCGCCGGTGAGGCCCTCGGTCAGCTGCTGCTTGGCGATGTGTTCGGCACCATGCCGGCCCACGACATGCCCGACCTCGTGCCCCAGCACGCCGGCGAGCTGCCCTTCGGTTTGCAGCTTCCGCAGCAGGCCTTCGGTAATGGCAACCTGTCCGCCGGGGAGCGCGAAGGCGTTGATGGTTTTGGGATCGTCGAGCAGGTGAAATTCGAAGCGGTAGGGACTTTGGGCGGCAGCGGTGCGCGACACCAGGCGCTCACCCACCCGTTTTACCAGGGCCTGGGCCTCTGGGTCGGGATCGGGTCCGCCGAACTGCTGCATCATCTCGGGCGCGGCCTGCAGCCCGAGCGCTACTTCCTGTTCCGGGGTGATACCTGCGACGTGCTGCTTTTCCTGGGTGACCGGGTTTATGACGCTGTTGCCGAAGTACCCCAGCACGGCGATCACCGCGACCACCAGAGCCATCACCAGTCTGCTGCGAGACACGGGGCCTCCCTGAGAGGAAGGCTCAAAGGTTACCTCAGCCGCAACTCTGCACGGTGACCGCCCTCACTAGGGCGTTCGGCAGCCACACTGGGCGAGCCCCTCCGGCTCCGCGCCGACTTCCCCCCGCCACACCCCTTGCGCTGAGCCATCGGGACTCGTCCCAGCGCGGCTACCTCACGCCTTAGCGGCACACGTCACCAGGGCGGGATCGAGCAGACGACACGGAATGAGTTCAACCGAGCTCCGCCGGGCGGTCAGTGGTACTGGAATGAGTCCCGACGGCTGAGCGTAAGGGGTGCGGCGGGGGGAAGTTTGGCGCTTGAAGCCGGAGGGACTCATCCAGGACCGCTGACCCGCTCGGCGGAGGCTATGCCGCAGGCATGACATTCATCGGAGGTCGAGGATGAAAGCCTGAGAGTCGCTCACCCGACGTGGTCCGGAACCCGCCCACGGCGCCAGTCAGCTTCTCGGCCGCCTCGGCCAGGTGGCTGGCTGACGAGGAGATCTCTTCGGTGGACGCGTTCAGCTGCTGGGCGGCCGCCGCGATCTGCTCGGCCGCTGCGGCGTACTCCTCGGTTCCGGCCGAGACCTCCTTCATTCTGCCGACGATCCCTTCGATCAGCCCCCGGACCGCTCCCGCCGAGGCGGAGATCCGCTGGGTCCACTCGTCGTTGGCCTCCGCATCCGCCGCCACGTTCTTGAGCCCCTCGGCCGCCGAATGGGCCGCTTCCCGCGCCGCCGTTCCGCCCCGCCCCAGACGCAGCAGCCGGTCCCGGGCGGTCTGGACCTGGGCCAAGACGCTCTGGACCGTGTCGCTGGTCGAGGTGGCGGCCCGGGCTGCCTGCCCGGCCAGCTTGCGCACCTCTTCGGCCACCACACTGAATCCCTTTCCTTCCTCCCCCGCCCGGGCCGCCTCGATCGAGGCGTTGAGCGCCAGCATGTGGGTCTGCTTCGCGATTGCCTTGGCCTGGGTGATGAACTTCTCGATGTCGGCCGAGGCGATCGCGAGCGCTTCGGCCTCGCTTGCCCCCAGCGCGATCTCCTCGGCCAGCCGGGAGAGGTCCGCGGTGCTCTCGTCCAGCCGCTCCTGGTGAGATCGTGCCAGCTGGGCCAGTGCGGCATTCCGCGCCGCGGCCTGGGTGGCCCCGGCTGCCAGCTCCTGGGCGATCGCGAGGATCTTCCCGGCATCTTCAGCCGCGGCGCGGACTACTAACGCCTGGCGGTTGGCCCGCTCGGTGAGGTCGCCGGTGGTGCCGGCCACTTCCTGGGTCGACGCGGTCATCTGCTGGGTCGAGGCAGCGATCTCCTGTGCCATTGCGGCGGAGTCGTGCGAGTGCTGCCTGATGGTCCCGACCAGCGTCTGGAGCTGGGTGACCATGCTGACCATGGAGGTCGAAAGCCGGTCCAGCCCGGCTCGCCCGGCCCAGCTCGGCATGGTGAGGTCGCCGTCGGACACTCGGATGGCCACGGCCGCGGCCTTGCCGGTCGGCTTCAGTACGTTGTTCAGCAGCATGCGCACCAGCACCTGCGCCATGACTACTCCCAGCGCGAGAACGGCCAGAGGGCCCCAGACGACCGGGTTTTGCCACAGGGCCTGGTCGGCTGGCTGCGGGCAGGCCAGGTACAGGATCACCCAAACCGCCGACGCCAGAACCGCCGCGGTGGCGACCCCAATCAGGTGCAGATTCAGAACGAACCGGTTCGCGGAGGCCATCGACTCTCGAGTTCTGGGCGCTAGCGGGGGGTATCCGAAGGCTTCACTTGCAAGAGGGGGGCCCGGTCAGGCGGCGGGGCAGCGGGGCGGCGGGGCAGACCGAACGATCCTGAGCCGGTGGCAGTAAGACCGTAACGGCAATAGATTTACGCTTCCTCTAAACCCGTGCACCTCCAGGAAAGCGCGCCCGGCCGGCGGCGGGACGGACCAGTGCCATGAAGACGACCGAGACGCGAGTGAAGCAGAATCCCACGACCACCGACGGGCTGCCCTACCGGCCCGACCTGATCGAGCCCAAGTGGCAGGCTCGCTGGGCCGAGCG
>DATMDQ010000024.1:0-8538 GCA_035557715.1 Gemmatimonadales bacterium | reverse complement strand
TTCCTTTGAGCCAGCCGACATCCAGGTGATCTCGAACCAGCCGGCATGGTCCGGGACCATCGAAGATATGGATGACACTTTCCGTTTTCGGCCCCATTTCGGATGGATGGGAGCCATCGAGCGCGACGCGAGCGCCCCGGTCACGTGATCTCGGAAGACCGGCTCTATCCCCTCCTGAGCCTCTATGAGCGAATGCCCCGCGGCGTCCGCTACGCACTCGGCCGGGCTTATGGCTTGTTGCCATCTCGTTGGCGGTTGGGGGCGCACTACGGCGAGTTCAAGCGGCTGGCGGAGACTGGAGCTCAGTGGTCCCCGGAGGAGTGCTCAACTTATCAGCTCACCCAATTACGCACGGTGTTGCGGCATGCGGCCGACTCCTGCCCATTCTATCAGAGGAGTTTTGCGGAAGCAGGTTTTCATCCGGAAGGAATCCAAAGCCTGGACGACCTGAAAGGCTGCCCCCTGCTCGACAAGACCGATGTGCAACACCACCTGGCAGAGATGGCTTCGACTGCATTGCCTTCCTCGATGCGGCTGTACATAACGACTGGTGGCTCCACCGGGGTCCCGGTTGGATTCTACCTGCACAAAGGTGTCAGTCGCCCGAAGGAACAGGCTTTCTTGGAAGCGATGTGGCAACGCGCCGGGTACTTCGACGGGGCGAGGGTGGCCGTCATTCGAGGGCATGTTACCAGCTCACAGGCCAAGGGGCCTATCACCTCCTACGACGCCACCCGCCAGTGGTTACTGCTCTCGTCCTACCATCTCACCCCAGACCGGTTAACCGACTACCTCGAAGCCCTGGAGCGATTCCGGCCCGACCTGCTCCATGCCTATCCCTCCGCGGCCTTGCAGCTGGCCGAGTATCTGGAAAGGTCCGGCCAGACCTGCCGGATCCCGCTGCGTGCCCTGCTCTGTGGGTCCGAACGGTTGACTCTTCCACAGAAGCGGTTGCTGGAGCGGGTCTTTCGGTGTCGGGTGTATCGCTGGTATGGCCACGCGGAGCGGGCGGTGCTGGCGGGCGAAGGGGTTCAATCCGAGCTGTTCTATTTCTTTCCCCAGTACGGATTTGTCGAGTTCGGACCACCGGACGAAGACGGACTGCAAGAGGTTATCGGCACGTCGTTTCACAACCTCGTCATGCCGCTGATCCGGTATCGCACTGGGGACCGTGCCCGTCTAGCCCAGCCGGATGAACCTGGCGGCGGTGAATTTCCCTGGCCGGCAGTCGTAGATATTGTCGGACGGGACCAGGAATTCCTGGTGAGCGCGACGGGTCGGCGGATCTCGTTGACCGCTTTCAACATGCACGATGCCATCTTTGACCATCTTTACGCGGTGCAGTTTTACCAGGACCACCCGGGCGTTACCGAATTTCGCTACGTGGCTGCACCGCAGTTCCATGCTTCGCGGTTACAGTCGATCGAGACCGGTCTCCGCAGGAAGTTGGGAGACGATTTTCGGGTAATCTTTCGCCAGGTCAAGGAGGTCGAGAAAACGCCGCGGGGTAAGCATCGCTGGCTGGTCAGCCGCCTGCCAGGTAGCCAATGACATATTGAGCCGCAGCCCAATGCGGGCGGCTGCTGCTAACTGCCAGCCACCGGTTTGAGGCTTGCAGCGGAATAGATCGCCATCAACTGGTCGTAGTTTCTACCGGCAGTGTAGGACTCCTCGTACACCCGTCGCGCTTGCAGGCCGATCGCCAGCATGGCTTCCGGATTACTTCCGGCCCACGAAACCTTCCGGCCCAGGTCGGCTGAATCGCCCGGCCGAAAGAGCAGCCCGGTGCGCTCGTGCTCGATCCCCGCCGAGAAGCTGCCCAGGTCACTCGCAACCACAGGCAACCCGGCCGAGAACGCCTCCAGTACCACCAACGGCAAGGCCCCTTCGTAGCAGCGTGAAGGGACGATGAGTATCCACGCGTCCCGCATCAGCTCGCGCACCCGCAGAGGAGGCTGAGTACCAAGAAAATGCACCACAGACCCTCCCTCGCTTCGCGCACGCAACTTTGCTTCCAACGGCCCGGCCCCGACGATTTTTAGAGGTCTGGGGTCCCTGATTGTACTCCACGCATCCAGGAGTGTCTCGAGCCCCTTCTCCGGTGAGAGGCGGCCGACAAAGAGAGCGAAACCTCCTGCGTGCGACCCCCTCCCATCGTCCCCTTCGACGAAATTCGGCTTCACCATGATCTTACCCTCAGGAATCCCCCCCGCCATGAACTTCTGCCGAGCGAACTCCGTGAGAGCGACGAAAACGTTTACCTGCCGCTCCCAGGTTCCGATTACTGTATGGCTGGCGAGCATAGCGGCTACGCCCGCACTCGCGGCCCGGCTGCCTCGATAGCATGCATGTACGACGCCGGGCCACGGGATTCGCCTGCCGACGCAGAGCTCACAGACGTGCCCGTCTCGAAAGAGGACCCCGCTGGGGCACACGAGTCGATAGTTGTGGAGCGTCTGGACAACAGGAACTCCCTCCTTCTGCGCGGCGTAGTAAGCGGCTGGTGAGATGAGCGGTAATGTGTTGTGGACGTGCATTACGCTCGGGCGCGTTTTGCGGATCAGCGCTCGGAGCTCTCGAAATACCTCCTGGTTCCATAGCGTTCTCTGCACGAGCTGGAGCTGACGGAGTTGCCCAACGGTCGAATTGTCTCTAGTGAACCGAAGCACTTCATGGCCATGGTCCTGCAACAGGCGTGCTTCCGCCTCAAAGACCACGTGCTCTCCGCCCTGGTGCTGGTAGTGGTTGTGGACCTGCAGAATCTTCATATGCCTCTAGCGCGAAAGCCCATTCGGAGCGATCCGGACCGACTGCCCTTGCTGGATCGACTCCAGCACGGCGAAGGTGAGCAACATGCCTTGCCGTGATTGATCGTAAGGCAGCGGATGCTCCGCGGCGCCACGCAGGAACGCGGCCCACGCCTTCATCTGCTCCGCATGTCCCTTGCCGGCGAACCTGTGCTTCAAGTTGCGTCGACCGCGATGTACGAGGAGCTCTTGGAAATTGGTCAATTCCGCGACGAAGCCCGCTCCGTACACCGTGCACTGTTCCTTCGGCCAGCTTGAATCCCCCTCTGCGGTATAAATCAATTGTCCAGAGGAGCCGTCGGCGAACTCGACCTGGGCGGTAACGCTGTCCGGAAAGGGCAGCCGGCCCCTCGGCGGCCAGGTCGTCTGGGCCAGCACCCGAACCGGCTCGGAATCGAAGAGAAAGCACAAGTAGTCCAGGAAGTGGCACGCTTCACCCAGCACCCGGCCACCGCTCTCCGCATAGTTGGCATACCAGTGCTGCGGGTCGAGCCTGCCCGGCACCACGCGAAAGCTGGCGATCTTGGGGCCCGGGGTGGACCTAACCAGCTCCTTAAGCTCCCTGCTGGCCGGTGAGAAGCGACGGTTGAAGCCGACCTGCACTGATCCTGAGCTTGTCGCCATTGCAGCGTCAATGGCCGCGAGCTCCTCCCGGGTCAGACAAAGCGGCTTTTCGACGAAGACGTGGCGGTTCGCCCCAAGCGCGCTCAGGACCAGAGGCGCGTGCAGATGATGCCGGGTTGCTATGAGCACGGCGGCTGGACCGCCCTTCTCCGAGCCGGTGGCCGACCCTCCAAATAATTCCGCGGAGTCGGTCGCCGCGCTGGAAAAGCCGAACTTGGTCCTCACATGGTTGGCGCTGAGTGAGGTGTTGTTGACTACCGTGCCAAAGGGCACCACCCCTTTCAGGTGTGGCAGAAGCATGGTGCGGGCGAAGTTTCCGGCGCCGATCACGTCGAGGCGGCTCACCGGCGCGGCCAGTTTCGGGCTCCGGCTCCGGAGCGCATGTCGGAGCACGGGAGATGCCGCCATGGGGGAACTGTGAACCTGGTCGCCGGCGGTGGTCTCGTATTCCAGCACCACGCCCGCCTGGTTCGCCCCCCCGGACCCCAGATCACGGTACACCGCGGGCGCGTTCACGAACGGAACCCGCTGCGTGGTGATCGCGCCGAGGTCGAGCGCACCCGTCTTCATCAAATGGAGACAGGCGTCGAAGTTGCGCTGCTCGGTCCAGCGCACGTAGCCGATGGGATAATCCGCGCCGCCCCACTCGTACGCCGGGTCATAGCGACCCGGGCCGTAACTCCGGGTGTAGCGCACCTCAATTTCCTTCTCGTAGGCATCCTTCCACGGTAGGTCTACCGTGGTGTTGCCTACGACGACGATGCGGCCCCGGTCACGCAAGGCCTCTATCGCTTGCCGGGTGGGTGAGTTATCGCCCGCCGCGGTCGCGAGCACCACGGCATCCACCCCGTAGCCCTCGGTCCAGGCGCGGACCTCATCCAGGAGATTCTGCCGACCGGGGACTACGAATGCTTCCGCACCCATCGCCTCGGCAAACGGCTTGCGCGCCTCGGCCAGATCCGTCGCCAGCACCCGGGCACCGTGGGCGCGGAGCAGGCCGGTGACCAGCAGGCCAACGAGCCCCTGCCCGGTTACCAGGACGCGATCACCCAGGGCCGGCTCCAGTTGACGCACAGCTTGTAAGGCGATCGACACGATCGTGGTATAGGCCGCCTGCCAGTTCTCGACGCCCTCCGGAATTTTCGCAGCCAGCATGTCGGGTACAGCGATGTACTCGGCGTGAAAGGTGCACTCGGCCCCGCCGCAGGCAACCCGGTCGCCGATGCGGAAACGGGTATTTGCAGGGTCAACGGCCATGACGATGCCGGCCGCGCTATAGCCGAGCGGTGTGGGCGTTTCCAGCCGGTTACGGACTTTCTCGATCGCGGCCTTCCAGCCTAGCGTCTTGGCGGTATCGAGAACTTTCCGAACCTGGTCGGGCCGAGCCCGGGCCTTTTGAAGCAGGTTCATCCTCGCCTGTTCCACCTTCATCTTTTCGGTGCCGACGCTGATGACCGAATGGGTGACCCGCACGAGCACCCCGCCCGGGGGAGGCGTGGGAACCGGGACTTCCTGAAGCTCCAGCCGTCCGTCTTGATACTGGGCGATTTGCTTCATGCTGAATTGGACAATGCGGTTTCGTAGGCGTGCACCAGCTGCCCCTCCGACCGCTCCCAGTTGAGCTGGGTACGGATCCGCTCCTCACCCAGTCGGCCCATCCTCTCGCGGGTAACGGGGTCATCCAGCAAGGCAATAATGGCCTCGGCCAGCTTTACCTCGGAGTTCTCACCCACGTATACCGCGGCATCCCCGGCCGAAGCCCTGCCCTCCTTGAGATCGAACATCACCTGCGGCTTGGCGAAGGTCATGTACTCCAGCACCTTGTTCATGGTGCAGTGATCGTTGTACGAGTTGATGGGATCGCAGGAGACTCCCAGGTCGATCGTCCGCAATGCGGCAAATAGAAATTCGTTGGTCACCCGCCCCGGCAAGTCCACGTACTCGCCCAGCTCCAGCCGGTCCCTCTGCGCCAGCAGCTTGGGGTGCTCCGGTCCGGTGCCCATCAACAGAAACCGCACGTCGCGGCGGCCGAGCCGGTGGACCAGGTGGGCTGCGGCGTCGATCAGGTAGCTCACCCCGTCGGCATTCCCCATGACACCCACGTAGCCGACGAGATAGGTTCGCCCTTTCTTCAGTGCCGGATCGGGTGGGTAGTTCAGCGCTGCGATCTTGGGCGCGGTCCGCACCACGAACACGTGACTGTCCCCCTTGCGTCCGCGTTCAAGGGCCACTTGTCGCACCGACTCGTTGGTTGCCAACACCAGATCGGCGCAGGTGTACGTGAGCCGCTCCGCCAGGCGTACCGCCTGGTAGAGCAGGCCCCGCTTGCCGAATTTTGCCTCGAACATCTCGGGCCAGAGGTCGTGAATGTCGTAGATTACCCGGACCCCGAACAGCACCTTGAACGGTAGGGCCACCAGGAAGAGCAGATCGGGTGGGTTGCACAGGTGGATTACCTTGAACCGGTGTCGCCGCCACGCCTTCCACGCCAATCGCGTCTCCCCCAGTAACGCCGACACATACTCCCGAAAAAATCCGACGAAACCGCCGGCTTCCTCGCTGATCCAGTGCCGGTAGATCTGGATGCCGTCGACTACCTCCTCCGGCTCCATGTAACCGCGCATTCGCGGGCAGATCACCACCACCTGGTAACCGGCGTCGCGCAGCGCGCAGGACTCCTGCCAGACACGCCGGTCCAGCGGGACCGGAAGGTTCTCCACGATGATGAGGACGGCCGGCCGTTCATTCACCAGCAAAGCCCCTCGTACTTCCAGGGCAACTCCCGCAGCTCCGGCCAGCCGTTCACATCGAGCACATGATGGGCGGCTGTTGCGTACCGCTTCAGATCGGCGATGGGGGCGCACTGCTGCGCCGCAACCACCAGACCCCGCGCCCCCAGCGCGGTGGCGAGGTCGGGGCAGAGCAGCGAGGCCAGGTGGGGCATGCGCATGTCAATGACCCGTTTGTTGGCGCCGACGAGCGCCGCCAGGTTCAGCGCTGGATCGTAAATCCGCACCTTGAAGCCACGGCCCAGGAGGGTCTGTGCCACTTCCACCATCGGGGCTTCACGCAGGTCGTCGGTATTGGATTTGAACGCCAGGCCGAGAATGCAGATCTCGGTGTGGCCCGACTCGCTGACCAGACCAAGCAAACTCTGGAGATGCCGCTCGTTGCTGAGCAGCAGGTTCTCCAGCACCGGAACACTCAACCCCTGGACTCGGGCATGGCTGGCCAGCGCCCTCACGTCCTTGGGCAGGCACGATCCGCCGAATGGATTGCCGGGTTTCAGATAGTAGGGTGAGAGATTCAACTTGGTATCCTGGCAGAGCAGGTCCATGACGACCCGCGCATCCAGGCCCATCTCTTTAGCGACGCGGCCGATCTCGTTGGCGAACGAAATCTTGGTGGCGTGAAATGCGTTGCAGGCGTATTTCACCATCTCAGCGGTCGGCCAGTTCACCACGACGGCGGTCTCACCCAGGAGCGCTTTGGTCAGCTCCGCGGGTGGGCTCGCCCCGTCTGAGGTGCCAACGACGGCGAGGGATGGGTGCTCAAAATCCGCTACGGCGGTGCCTTCCCGCAGGAACTCCGGGAAATAGAAGACCTGCACCCGTCCGGTCGAGGTCAAATCCGACAGTGTCTCCCCCACAATCTGCTCCGTACTACCCGGGAGCATGGTGCTGCGCAGCACGAGGGTGTGCCTCTTCTTCGTGTTACGCAAGCCATCCGCGATTTGCTGTGCCACTCCCCGCACATAACTCAGGTCCAGCCCTCCGGTCACCTTGGAGGGAGTGCCGACACAGATGATGGAGACCTCGGTGTCGCAGATGGCTTCTTCCGCACTGGTCGTGGCCTTCAATAGGCCAGCGTCCTTGGCCTCCTTGAGCAGCTCCGCCAGGCCCGGTTCTACGATCGGCGGCACACCGGCGTTGAACAGCTCCACCTTCTGCGGCTGCACGTCCACGCCGACGATGGAGTGACCCCGTTTGGCTAGACAGCCCGCGGTCACGGCTCCGACGTAACCCAAGCCAAAGACACTGATGTTCATGTGGGTGAGCAGGCGAGGAATGTGGTGCGGAAGTGGCTACGCTGGTCGCCGCTCGGACGTGCGGTCAGCTCGAGAAACGGCGCCGGGCAAGTCTTTCGAAAGGCTGGGGACACGATCCCCACGCCTAAGGCGGTAGCGGCCCAGCTGTGACCGATCTGAACTGTGATCGCGGCGCCGGCCCGCGCGACCGAGAACCTTCGCTGCTCCAACTCTCTGACCAGGCTGCCGGGCGCGAACTGCCAGCGCACCGTGAACGGTGCGCTGCGCCCGTCTCCTCGGAAGCAGTCGTCCTCCACCTCACAGCCGCCACCGTCCAATGCACTGATACGGCGCCAGATCCGAGTGCCGCCCAGATCGAGATCCGCCGCCCCAACCATGCCGGTCGCCTGAAACTTCGGCATTGCGTGATGCCCGGCCCAGAGGAAAGGACCCATTCGACGCGGGGGCTCGACGCCTTCGGGGCGGGGGCCGTTGTGGGCGGGCCCGGAGGAGAGCCAGACGCGGAGCTCCCGGTCGGCATAGTATGCCCCTGTTCCCGGATCGACGACCAAGGCGACTCCTCCGAGCCAGAGAGAGAGATGGAGAGCGTCCAGGTGCCCGTGAGCTGCGGTGGAGAGATAGCCTAGCGGAGACAGATCCCAGCGCAACCACAAAGGGTCCAGGTCGAGAACCGCGACTCCGGTGTCGGAGTAGCTCCTCCATGCCCGGGGCGCAGCTACTTGGGAGCACGGAGGCTCGCCCACCCAGTATTTGATCGCCGTGCTACTTGCTGGGGCCACCAGCCATCGGTGCCATTCCTCGACCGCCTGGTCGGCAAAGAAGGGGGTGACGAAGGCGTTGTCCGAGTCGCCATAATCCCACGGGTCTGAGCTCACTTGAACGTCCCCAAAGAACTGGCACGCACGTGCCAGACGCTCCCGCACGGACCCGGACACTTGACGGCCGCTTGCCTCAAGTGCCTTCAGCGTTTGCCAGCAGAGCTCAAACGAGAAGAGGTGATAGTTAAGTGCCTGTTCTCTATTGCCACCGTCTTCAGCGAACTGGGCCAACACCTCCCGC
>DATMDQ010000023.1:0-34287 GCA_035557715.1 Gemmatimonadales bacterium | reverse complement strand
CGGACCGGCGGAGGCACCAACCCCGGCTTCGAGGGTGGGCAGATGCCACTCTATCGCCGGCTCCCCAAGCGCGGCTTCACCAACCCTTTCCGGGTCGAAGCCCAGGTGGTGAATCTAGCCGACCTGAAGAAGGTAAGCGCCACGGACGTCAGCCCGGAGACCTTGTACTCCGCGGGTCTCATCGGGAAGCCTGACGCTCCGGTGAAGCTGCTGGGCACCGGTGACGCCGACCGGGCCTATTCGGTTCGAGGCGTGGCCTTTTCCGCGTCGGCGCGCACGAAGATCGAGGCGGCCGGCGGTAAGTTCGAGGAGTAAGTGGCAGCTCCGCGTGTTCCCAACCTAGCGATGGACGACGAGCTGAAGAGGAAGATCCTCTTCACTCTGCTGGCGCTCGTGATCTACCGGGTCGGCGCGCATATCGCCGCGCCGGGGGTCAATGTGACCGCCCTGTCCGACTTCATCCGGAACTCGGCCGCGGCCGGGTTCTTTGGGCTGTACGATGCCCTGGGTGGCGGCCTGTCGCGCGCGACCGTGTTCGCGCTCGGCATCATGCCCTATATCTCGGCCTCGATCATCTTCCAGCTGGCCGGCGGAGTGGCTCCGTCGATCGGCAAGATGCAGAAGGACGAAGAAGGCAAGAAAAAGATCACCCAATGGACCCGGTACCTCACCGTGTTCATTGCGCTCTCCCAGGCGTATACCTTCGCGCTGTTCACTGAGTCGATTCCGGGTGCGGTTCCGGATCCAGGACTCTGGTCGCGGCTGATCATGGTCGTGACGCTCACCAGCGGGGCGATCTTCGTCATGTGGTTGGGCGAGCAGATCACCGAGCGCGGCATTGGCAACGGGATGAGCCTGCTCATTACCTTCTCGATCCTGGAGCGATTCTGGCCCGGGTCACTCCAGCTGCTTCAGTTCATCGAGAGCGGCGTGGTCAGTCCGCTCGGCGCGGCGTTGTTCCTGGTCATCCTCGTGGCTACCATCGGCGCGGTCGTGGCCATGACCATCGCAGCCCGGCGAATCCCCATCCAGATTCCCCGCAAGGTCATGGGCCGGGGCCGGATCCGGGAAGGACAGAAAACCTTCATTCCCATCCGGCTCATCACTGCGGGTGTGATGCCCATCATCTTTGCCCAGACGATCATCATCGTCCCGGGCACGATCGCCAGCTTCACCCAGAATCCGGTCCTTACCGAGCTCGCCAGCTTTTTCCAGCCGGGCGATCTGCCGTACGACCTGGTCTTCGGCCTCCTGATCCTGGTCTTCAGCTACTTCTACACCTCGATCATCTTCAATTCAGTGGATCTGGCTGAAAACCTGAAGAAGCAGGGCGGGTTCATCCCCGGCGTGAAGCCGGGCGCCAGTACGGCGGATTATATCGACGGTGTTCTAGCTCGCATTACCCTGCCCGGAGGCCTCTTTCTCGCCCTGGTCGCCCTGTTGCCGATCCTGGTCTCGAAGTGGATGAACATCCCCAACAGCGGCTTCGGCGGCACCTCGGTCCTGATCGTCGTCGGCGTTCTTCTGGACACCATCGCCCAGATCGAGCAGCACCGCACGCTGCGCAAGTATGACGGCTTCATGAAGACCGGGCGGGTGAAGTTCCGCGGAAGACAGCAACGGTACATGTAGAAACCGCCGTGAGCGGTGAGCGGTAAGCAGTGAGCGGGGCTGGCCGGTAGAATCTCTGTCGGGTCGCCCCGCTTACCGTTCACTGCTTACCGCTTACGCTTTTCCGGAGTGTCATGAATATCCTACTGATGGGCCCGCCCGGCGCGGGAAAAGGGACCCAGGGAGCCCTGCTGGCCGAGGCGCGCGGCGTGCCCAAATTTGCCACCGGGGATCTGCTGCGAGATGCGGTTAAGCGGGGGACTCCGCTCGGGCTCCGAGCGAAGGAGGCCATGGAGGCGGGTCACCTGATCGGTGACGATTTGATCCTGGGGATCGTGCGGGACGAGCTCGCCAAGCCGGGCGCGGCCAGGGGTGTAATTTTCGACGGGGTGGTGCGAACCATTCCGCAGGCGGAGGGCGTGGAGCGCATCCTCAGCGAGCGGGGTCGCCAGATGGATGCCGTGCTGTTCTTCGACGTGTCGGATGACGAGATTATCACCCGGCTCACCAAGCGGCGCGAGGTAGAGAAGCGGGCCGACGATGATCCCGAGGCCGTGGCCACCCGGCTCAAGGCCTACCGCAAGCAGACGGCTCCGGTGCTGGAGTGGTATCAGAAGCGGAACCTCGTCCATCACATCCCCGCGGTCGGCTCCGTCGAGGAAATCGCGGCGCGGGTCCGCCGGACGCTTGGCAAGTAAGATGATCACCTTGAAGTCTCCCCGGGAGGTCGAGATCATGGGCCGGGCGGGGCGGATCGTGGCCGGCACGCTGGCGCGGATGCGGGAGTTTCTTCGGCCGGGGATGAGCACCGAGGACCTCGACGCCGAGGCGGAACGGTTCATCAGAAGCCATGATGGAGCCGCGCCGTCGTTCAAGGGCCTCTATGGCTTTCCCAAGACCCTATGCACCTCCATCGATGAGGAGATCGTACACGGCATCCCGTCTCCCAAACGTGTGTTGGAGGAAGGGAGCATCGTGAGCGTGGATGTGGGGGTGCATCTTGAAGGACTGCATGCCGATTCGGCCACGACGCTGCCGGTGGGGAAGGTAGACCCGGAGACCGAACGCCTTCTGCGGGTGACCCAGGAGTCCCTGGCGGCCGGCATCGCCCAGGCGCGGCTCGGCAATCATGTGGGAGATATCGGGCACGCGGTCCAGCGGGTGGCGGAAGGGGCAGGGTACGGCGTGGTGCGTGAGCTGGTGGGTCATGGCATTGGGACCCGGTTTCACGAGGAGCCCCAGGTGCCCAACTATGGTGCCCCCAAGCGGGGACCTCGCCTGCTGGAGGGAATGACGCTGGCCATTGAGCCGATGATTACGATCGGAAGCCCTGCAACAAAGACCCTGGCCGACAAGTGGACAGTAGTAACGGCGGACGGAAGCCTGTCGGCCCACTTCGAGCATACTGTGGTCATCACCGCCAATGGTCCACGCATCCTGACTACCCTGTAGGCCTTACCCCACGCGGTCCTCCAGAAGCTGCTGCACCCGCACTTCCGCCGACTCCACCTGTTCCAGCGTTGTCCAGGCCGTATCGATCAGCACGCGAGCCTCGTCTGGCCACCCGATAGCCTTGAGGTTGCTCCGAATGCTCCAGTAGGCGCTCCGGCTGGCCGCGGCTGCCAGGAAGCTCGCCGCCGCGGCATCTCCAATGGCGGTGGCCAACCCCGACCCAGCCATGGCCTCGGCCAGCTCGGCCACCTCCGCCGCCTGGTGGAGCAGCTCCAACTGCACCCGAGCCGCCTCGATGAGAGCCGCGCGTTTGGCGGCCTCCCGAGCCGTGCGCTCGAACTCGGTGTTCTGGGGCAGGGTCAGGGCGTCCATGTACTCGGCCACGGCCACCGCATCGAGCGTCGCCATGTCGAGAAGGTCGGCGCGCAGGAACTCCGCCCGCTCCAGCGTCGTGCGGGCATGGCCATGCACCGCGGCGTATTTCTCCCGGCGCATGGTCAGCCCGGCTACCATGGCTACCAGCGAGGCCGAGAGCGCCGTTGCCAGCGCAGCCACGGCTCCGCCAGCAGGCGTTGAAGTGGCGGCGGCGACCGCATCCGACCATTCCTGGATCGAATTATTCGAGCTGAGTGTGTCTTCTTCGTCCATTCGATTTCCGTTCAGAATACGATACTTACCACAGAGTCACAGAGGGACAGTACTACGAGTGATGCCCGGTTCCGCGATGGGCGATTCTCATTCGCGAGTCCGCATTCAAGGTCTCAACCAGCCAGGCGTGGATTGCCGGATTCCCTGCTACAACCTCCGTGTGCTCAATGCCGATGTCCCGGCCTGAAAAGTCGGTAACCACTCCGCCCGCCTCGCGAGTCAGTAGCGTCCCTGCCGCGATATCCCAGGCCGACAGGCGCTGCTCCCAGAATCCATCGAATCGCCCGGCCGCCACGTCGGCCAGGTCCAACGCGGCGGAGCCAGGTCGCCGGATCCCGCTGGTCGCTCGGGCCACCCTGCTGAACTGCCGTAGATACTCCTCCAGCCGCGAGACGTTGCTGAAGGGAAAACCGGTGCCGATCAGGGCAAACTCTGCGTCGGCGATGGTGGAGACGCTCAGCCGCCGGTCGCCGAGCCACGAGCCGCCACCCCGGGATGCCGAGTAGGTCTCATCTCTGGGAACCTGGAGCACGACTGCCGCTTCCAGTACTCCATCGAGGGCCGCGGCGATCGATACGGCATAGCAGGGGAAGCCGTGAAGAAAGTTGGTGGTCCCATCCAGCGGGTCCACAACCCAGACGAGGCCATCTAGCAGGATCGCCGGACTCAGCTCCTCCCCGACCATCCGGCTGCCCGGTTCCGCCGCCAACAGGATGTCCGCGATCATCTGTTCCGCGGTGCGGTCGACCTCGGTCACGAAGTCGCGGCTGCCCTTGAGGGTCCAACGGCTCGGATCGGCCGGCCGCTGGACGCTCCTGAGGTAGCTCCCGGCGCGGGCAGCCGCGGTCCTAGCCAGATGCAGTAAGTCTAAGGCGGACACTATCTTGCGTGCCCAGAGACAGCAGGGTAACTTGCCGGCATGCCACGCATATTCTCAGGGATTCAACCGTCCGGTGAGCTGCACATCGGCAACTGGCTCGGCGCGGTACAGAACTGGGTCAACCTTCAGGGCAGCTACGAGTCGCTGATTTGTATCGTGGATCTTCACGCCATCACCGGCAAGTATGACAAGGACACCCTGCCTCAACGTACTCGTGACATGGCGATCGGACTCCTCGCCGCCGGAATCGACCCGGAGCAGGCCACCCTGTTCGTCCAGTCACACGTGCCCCAGCACTCCGAGTTGCAGTGGCTTCTGAACAGCGTCACCCCGCTCGGCGAGCTCGAGAGGATGACGCAGTTCAAAGATAAGTCACAGAAGTTCGAGAGCGTGCCGGCCGGTCTGCTCAACTACCCGGTCCTGATGGCGGCCGACATCCTGTTGTATCGCGCGGATCTGGTACCGGTGGGAGAAGATCAGGTTCAGCATTTGGAGCTCACCCGCGAGATTGCACGGAAGTGGAATGCGGAATTCGGGCGGGGAGAGGACTTCTTTCCCGAGCCTAAACCCATCCTGACGGAGGCCAAACGGATCACCGGGCTGGACGGCCAGGCCAAGATGTCCAAGAGCCTGGGCAACACGATCGGGCTCCTGGACACGCCGGAAGAGATCTGGCAGAAGCTGCGGCCGGCTAAAACCGACCCCGCCCGGGTCACCCGGAAGGACCCGGGCAACCCGGAGATATGCAACATTTATCATCTCCACAAGTATTTCTCGCCTCGCGAGACCGTTTCAGTGGTCGCCGAGAACTGCAGGGGGGCCAAATGGGGGTGCCTCGACTGTAAGCGGGTGCTGGCCGATAATATGATTGCCACCCTCGCGCCCATCAGGGAGCGGGCGTTACAGCTCCAGGGAGCCCCTGACCGGGTAGACGAGATCCTGGCGGAAGGCGCGGCGACTGCTCGCCGGCGAGCTTCCGAGACCATGGGGGAGGTGCGGGACCGGATGGGTTTTCTCCGGGCTCGCGGTGAACGAGCGGTGCTCGACGTGATTCGGTAACCGCGGCTTCCCCCTATTGTGGCGGATATCATGGAGAAGATCATCAAGGCGGCGGTCGAGCGCGGCGCCTCCGACCTGCATATCAAGGCCGGTGACGTTTTCCGGGCCCGCATCAACGGCAAGCTGGTGGCGCTCACCAAGCAGCGGTTGACCCCGGATCAGACCAAGGCGATCGCCCTGAAGCTGATCAGCAACGACGAGGACCGGGCCAAGATCGAACGGCTGCGGGACTTCGACTGTTCCTGGGGCATGCCCGGAGTAGGCCGGTTCCGGGTCAACGTCCTCCGCCAGCGTTCCTCCTTTATGATCGTCATGCGGGTCATTCCTTTCACGGTGCCCACCATCGAGTCGCTTCGCCTGCCGGAAGTGCTTAAGCAGATCGCCGAGGCCGACCGGGGGCTGGTGCTGGTCTCGGGGGTGAGCGGCAGCGGCAAGAGCTCCACCGTGGCAGCCATGGTGCATCACATCAACCGCACCCTGCATAAGCATGTCGTCACCATCGAGAACCCGATCGAGTTTCTCCACCGCGATCTGAGCTGTTCCATCACCCAACGGGAAGTCGGCGTTGACACCGAAAGCCTCGCCATCGGGCTTCGGGCCGCGCTACGCCAGGATCCTGACGTCGTGGTTCTGGGAGAAATGGCTGATGCCGCCACCATCGATACCGCCCTCAAGGGGGCGGAGACGGGCCATCTGGTCATCGCCACCAGCACCACCCCCGATGTGGTCACCACCATCGAGCGCCTGATTGCCACGCTGCCCGCCGAGGAGCGGGAGATCGGCCGGCTGCGATTCTCCGAGGCGATGCACTCGGTCATCTCGCAACAGCTGCTTCCTCTCAAGGACGACAAGGGGAGGGTCGCCGCCGTCGAGGTCCTGCTGGGCACGCCCGCGGTGCGTGAGTGTCTCAAGGATCCCAAGCGTACTTCGCAGGTCAAGAAGATCATGGCGGACGGCCATAAGGAGCTCGGCACCCAGACCTACGAGCAGCACCTGGACGAGCTGATCGAAGCCGATCAGATCACTGAGGACACCAAGCGAGTCGCCCTGGCCACCGCCGACCAGCCGCTTGCCAGGTCCAAGCGCCCCAAACAGGCCTGAGTCGCGACGCGGCGTGCCCTCGCTAAAGGAAATTGCTCTCCAGGTCCTCGCGCTCCCCCGTGAAGCCGGAACGCCAGAGGCCGCCAAGGCACGCGAGCTGGTCACCGCGTACCTGAGCGGCCTCGGTTACACCGTGATCTCGCAGAGCTTCACCTTCGCTCCATCGAGCCTCCGTGCGTTTCCCATTTTCGGTGCCGGGCTCGGCGGCCTCGCCCTGGTCCTGTTGCCCTTCCTGTTTTCCGATAGTCTCCCGCCCTGGGCAGGCCTCGCGGTCTGGATGAGTGGGCTTCTGGCGCTGGCCGTCGTTGCCATCGGGGTTGGATTGGGCTGGGTACACCTCGGCGAGGGCCTTCGGGAAGACGCCAACCTGGTCGCCACTCGGGGTGGGCAGTCACCGCGCAGGTGGGTGGTGGCGCATCTGGACTCCAAAGCCCAGAGCCACTCCATGGCCGGCCGGTTGGTGGCTGTCTGGGTAGTCGGGCTCGCTGTGGTGGCGCTGACCGCACTCGCGCTCGGTCGCCTCGCAGGACCACTCTCGCCGGTGCTGGCTGGTTCCGGAGCGGTGTTGGCGGTCCTGGCTGGCTTCCTCGCCGGACGCGGGCGCCTCAGCGGCCGCTCACAGGGCGCGCGGGACAATGGGACCGGAGTGGTGGCCGCTCTGGCCGCCGCGGCCGCGCCGGACTCGACAGTGGGCATCCTCATCACCGGCGCTGAGGAATTCGGTCTGGTAGGGGCCCGCGTGTTCGCTCGACTATCGACGGACCTGTCTGCGACCGAGTTCGTCAACGTCGACACCGTGGACCAGGAGGGAAAGCTTTACCTGGTAAGCCACGACGCGGCTGGCGAGCGCCTGGCTCGCGCGGTGGAGCCACAGTTGGCGGTCATGGGCCTGCCCATGCAGCGCCGGCGGCTCCCGCTGGGGATCTTTGTCGATAGCGCCCCGCTGGCCCGGGTGGCGCCGGCCATGACCGTCGGCCGGCTGACCTGGCGCACGCTCCGGTGTATCCATACCGCGGCGGATACGCCCGCCGGTTTGTCTTTCCGCACCGCCGAACAGGTCGGCAAGGCGATCGCTTCGAATTGACGTTTCTCGGGGGCCGCGATAGGTTTGCCCGAGGATTCAGGAGCCCCGCAAGGGGCTCTTTTGTTGTTTCACGACGGGAGCCGACATGTTCGACGACAAGACCACCTGTATGGTGGTCGTTGGGGCACAATGGGGAGATGAGGGCAAGGGGAAGCTCGTCGATGTGCTGGCGGAGCGGGCGGATTTTGTGGTCCGCTATCAGGGTGGGGCCAACGCTGGCCACACCGTCGTCATCGGTGACAGCCAGTTTATCCTCCGGCAGATACCGTCCGGCATCCTGCACCAGAGCGTCACCTGTGTGATCGGCAATGGCGTCGTGCTGGAGCCGGAGAACCTCTTTGCCGAGCTCGATCAGCTCCACGCCCGCGGCATTGATACTACCGGCCGCCTGTTCGTCTCCGACCGGGCGCACCTAGTGCTCCCCTACCACAAGCTGCTCGACGCCGCCAGCGAGCGGAGCCAGAATCTGGGCACTACGGGCCGCGGCATCGGTCCCGCCTATGAGGATAAGTACGGGCGCCGGGGCATCCGGGTCACCGATCTGCGCCGGGTAGAGTGTGCTCAGCAGCTGCTGACCGAGCGGGTGGAGAGGGCCAACCGGCTGCTGGCCATGATGGGGAGCAGCGAGCGCGCCCGGTACGAGGATCACGTCGAATTACTCCAGCGCATCGCGCCGCGACTGCTGCCGCTGTCGGCCGATACCGGCCTGATGGTTCACCGGGCAATCCGCGCAGGCCGCCGCGTGCTCCTCGAGGGGGCACAGGGCGCCCTGCTGGACGTGGATCACGGCACCTATCCCTACGTGACCTCGTCCAATACCACTGCGGGCGGTGCCGCGGTCGGAGCCGGTATCGGGCCAACCGCCGTCAACGGGGTGCTCGGCGTGGTAAAGGCGTACACCACCCGAGTCGGCAACGGACCCCTGCCAACTGAGGCGGAGAGCCCCTTTGGCGAGCAACTGCGAGAGCTGGGTGGGGAGTTCGGCGCGGTGACGGGCCGTCCCCGCCGCTGCGGATGGTTTGACGCCACGGTCGTCCGCTATGCCGCCCGGGTGAACGGCCTGACCGGCCTTGCCGTCACCAAGCTGGATGTGCTCGACTCGTTTGCGGAGATCCCGGTCGGCATTGCCTACCAGCTGGATGGTGAGCGCTGTGAGGAGATGCCGGCCGAGGTCGAGGCGCTCGGCCGGGTGCGGCCAACCTACGAGGTGCGCCCCGGCTGGCAGCAGCCCACCGGCGCCGCGCGGCGCCTGACGGATCTCCCTCCGGCGGCTCGAGCGTATCTCGACCGCCTGGAAGTGCTGTCGGGCGTCCCGGTGCGTTATGTGAGCGTCGGGACCCGGAGGGATCAGATCATTGAAGTCTGAAAAGCCGTTCACGCAGTCAGGGGTAAATGATGGTGAGGAGACTGACCTTCTCGTCATCGGTGCGGGCCCGTGCGGGCTTGCGGCCGGGATTGCGGCCAAGCAGGCGGGACTCGCCTGCGTGCTCCTCGACCGCCGCACGGTCGTATCCACCATCGAGCGCTATCCGCTGGCGATGACATTTTTTTCCACGCCGGAGCGAATCGAGATCGGCGGCATACCGTTCATCGCCAGCCATGAGAAGCCCACCCGCCAGGACGGGCTCATATACTATCGCCGGGCGGCGGAGCATTACGCGCTGGACATCCGCCCCGGGGAGGACGTAGTTGATGTCGCCAGAGCGCCGGCCGGCTCCTTCGGGATCCAGGTAGCCCGCCGCCACGACAACAAGGCTTACCGGGCGCAGGCGGTCGTGTTTGCCACTGGCTATTACGACAATCCCAACTTCCTCAAGGTCCCGGGCGAGGACCTTCCGCACGTCGCCCATTACTTCATCGAGGGCCATCCCTACTGGCACCAGCGGGTGATCGTGATTGGAGCGGGCAACAGCAGCGTCGACGCCGCCCTCGAGTGCTGGCGCGCTGGGGCGACGGTAACACTGGTGCATTTCGGCGAGGGCTTCGACCGGACGGTCAAGGCATGGGTACTGCCGGACATCGTCAATCGGGTGAAGGAGGGAAGCATTGCGGTGCGTTGGCGCTCGCGAGTGCGGGCGATCACGCCGACCGACGTCGAAGTGGTATCAGATGTGAGCGGGGTCGCAGAGATGATCCCAGCCGATGCCGTGCTCGCCATGACCGGGTACCATGCCGATACCCGCCTGCTGCACCAGCTCGGTGTGCCGGTGGATCCCGTGACCGGCGTGCCGGCGCACGACGAGGCGACCATGGCAACTCCGATCGCCGGGTGTTATCTGGCGGGGGTCATTGCGAGTGGAAACGACGCGAACCGGCTGTTTATCGAGAACGCCCGCGGTCATGGCGAGCTGATCGTGCGGCACCTGCTGCAATGGCGCGCCGGCGCTACGCCGGCATCGTCGAAATCCGCTGGTCCCAGTGTCGCATCATCGAGATGAACGCCTGGGCGATCCCGGGGTCAAACTCGACGCCAGAGCGATCCTTGATATAGGCCAGCGCACGCTCGGACTCCCACGCTTCACGATAGGGGCGGTTGGTCCGTAGCGCGTCATAGACGTCGCAAACGTGAACCAGCATGCTGGCGTACTGAGCACCTCTCGCATCGTGAAGGGCAGGGTAGCCTCCCCCGTCCAGCATTACGTGGTGCTCGTAGGCCACCACCGCGGCCAGTTCCATCGGCTCCGGGCTCGCCAGGAGCATCCGTGCCCCCACGACAGGATGATCCCGAATGACCACCCGTTCGGCGTCGGTGAGCTTACCCGGCTTCACCAGAATCTCTCGCGGGATACAGGTCTTACCAAGGTCATGCAGCAGGCCGGCCACGCCGAGGGCGCGGACGGTGGCCCCGCCCAGTTCGAGGTACTCCCCCAGGGCCATCGCGAGCACCGACACGTTCATCGAATGGGTGGTGGTGTACTGGTCGAACTCCTTGAGCTGGAGCAGGGGCAGCACCATGGCCTGTTCCGCATGCATCGCAATGGACAGCGACCGAACAACCGCGTCCGCCTCGACCATTGGAATCTTGGCCCCCTTCTGAATCTCGTTGTGGACCCAATCCATCGTGGCCCGCTCTTCCCCGAGCGTGTAGGCCATGGTCCTCACTGGCTCGAGCCGCAGGATCTCCATCGGATTCTGGCCCTGGCCTAGCGTCACCTGGCCGTATCGAATAGGCGAGTCACCCATCTGCCAGATATCGGTGCTCGATCCCGGCCGAATCCCAAGCCGCATCGCCATGTGAGACAGGAACCGTCCGAACTGATCGACGTCAATGGGTCCGAGCATCTCGATCCGCTCGATTCCTGCCCTCACCAGCCGGTCGCTCCACTCCCAGCCCTCCAGCTCATGGACCACCTCGGAACCGAACACGACCTCACCCGAGAGGAAGGTAAACTGCAGCTTGGGATCGATCTCCTGGAGCTCCTGCAGTCGCTCGAGCGCCGTCTCCAGGCCCCGAGTGGTGGCGGGGTGGTCGTCTCCGTACAGGCTCATCGTCGAGAGCGCCTGAGTGACCGCGGTCAGGAAGCGGACTGGATCGCTCATCGGGCCGACCCCGCGGCGGCACGAATGTCCGGGTCGGAATGCTGTCGTGCGTCGGAGAGGACCTCAATAGCCATGGGATGATCGGCCCAGTAGCTCGCCAGCCCGGTTACGGCCGCGAGCAGCTCCGGTGACTTCGCTGGCAGCCGGCGTCCGAACCAGCGCCGGCGGTGCTGCGCGAGCGCAAGGAGGACCGCGAGGGCGACAGGACTGCGAGTTCTCGCCAGAATCCGGAGGGCCGGCACCTTGGTCTCAGCGGGGCGCCGGCTGTTCATTGCGATCGCTTCCAACAGGGGTATCGCATCGGGCGGACACGATTCGAGGGCTGCTCTGAGGGCCAGCGCGACGATTCCCTCATCCTCGTCTCGAAGCCCCAGCAGAATTCCCTCGGTCAGGTGCTCCTGCGACTCCAGCAGCAGCTTGATGCCTTCCCGACGAATTCGCGGGTCGGCGTGGGCCGCGTAGCTCAGCGGTGAGAACGTCTGGGGCCAGCTGCCCAGGCGGCCGATCAGCACCAGAATGTTGCGCTGGAGGTACCAGGGAGCGTCCCGAAGACGGGCCACCGCCACTTCCCCGACAGCCGGGCCCAGCGCCAGGAGCTGTTTCATCAGGGCGGCCCGGGTGGAGCGATCCCCGGTGCGGCCGAGGTGATCGAGCAGCGAGTTGACTGCGTCCAGCCCAAGGTGACGAATCAGGATCGCAATGACCTCCTGATCCGGAGGGTTCTGGACCAGCTCCGCCTCCAGACGCTCGGGGCTGGCGACATGACGCCAGAGCGCCCTCGTCGTCTCCGTGTGGGGCGCCGCCTCCAGAAGACCGGCCATCAGACCAAACTGGCGGCGATCGAGCAATCCCTCAGCGGCGTTGAACACGGATGGCCCGATGCAGTCCAGCTCCAGTGCCATCCTGACGATGACCTCGGGCTCACAGCCGCTCTCCGCTTCCTCGACCGGATCGTCGGGGGCTTTCCGGACCATCCCTTCGAGAATCGCGGTATACGGCTTGGGGTTTGGATCCTCCAGCTCCCAATCTCCGATCAGTCTCGCCACATTGCCGCGCAGCGCCCCTTGTGCCTCCGCTCTGGTCTCCGGCGCTCCCTGTTCGGCGTGATGGGCCAGCTTGTGAAGCAAGTTGAGCAGATTGTGGGAGATGGTCTGATGGGAGGCTTTCGCGGCGGCCTGGAGCACCTCCATGACGGCGTCAGCGGCCAGGACCTGCGAAGCGTTGAGCACGAATCGGCGGCGCTCCGCCTGGTCGGCTCCGGTCTCGAGCAGGCGGCGGAGCGTGTTGGGGTCGAGTGCTTGAATCAGGCTGGAGATCCGCTGACCCAGCTGATCGTCGACGACGCTCTGACGGCCTGACATCTCCTCCGCCACCCGCGAGAGATAGCCGAGCACCACGCGGTCGTACGCTATCTCTCCCGACTTTCGGCTGATGGCTCGGGCCACCACCAGCGGATCTGCCGTCGACGGAGACGCGCTGTCCTGCTCACTGGTGAGGACGAGACGCGCAAGCTCCACCCAGGCATCTCTGCCATCCTGAGGCTTATCACCCCAGGCTTCCCCGACACCGGGCTCCTGCAGGACGAGCTTGTCGAATCCGACGGGCCGGAGCCCGATATGGCTCCAGGGCCCCACGCGGTTGAGCCGCTTTCCCAGGGGCCCTTCGCCCTGCTGTGGGTGGGCACTGAGAGCAGCCAGTACCTGCTCGATCTCTTCCGGCGTTGCCCCATGGGTCAGATAAACGGCCGCAATGCGGTGGCGATGCAGCCGCTGCGCCAGATCGCGGAGCAATGCATTCTTTGGATCGGTCGTCGCCGACTCGATCACCAGGCGGTTTCGGGCAACGCCAAGGATTACCGACTCGCGGTGCTCGAAGAGCGCGTTCAAGCGGCGGGCGAACCGTTCGCAACCGGTTCGAAGGTGCGGGTGACCGGGGGGATACATCGAGCGTTTGTGGAGGACGATTGAGAACTCGATCAGGAAGTCGGCCAGGTCCCGGGACAACGAGGTGACCTGCTTCGGCTTCCCGTCTGACTCCGGGGACGACGAGGCGGCCTCCAGCTCAGGAGACTGTTCGGAATGGCTGTTCGGGCTGGACTCTGCGCCCATCAGCGCCTCGGAAGTGTGCCGGAAGAGGGTACGGGAGCAGGGTAAATTGGCAATTTCCGAGCCGGTACACCGAGGGTAGGTAAGGCACTGTCCCGTAAGAGGATCGGTCACTCAGTAAAGGTCCTCGATCGGAGATTTCCCTTCTATCTCGCGGAGAATCGTTGGTTCTGCCGCGCTTCCACGGCCCCGCCGACAGATCTATTATCTTCCCCCGCGATCTGGATTCTCTCTCCCACGCTCGGAACCCGATGGCCGACACCACCTTGATGGACAAGCTCGTCTCCCTCTGCAAGCGCCGTGGGTTCGTGTTCCAGTCATCCGAGATCTACGGTGGGCTCGGGTCGGTATGGGACTACGGGCCCCTGGGCGTGGCCCTCAAGAAGAACGTCAAGGACCGCTGGTGGAACGCCATGGTCCAGGCCAGGGACGACATCGAAGGGCTCGATGCGGCGATCCTCATGCATCCGAAAGTGTGGGAGGCGTCGGGCCACGTGGCCGGCTTCACCGATCCACTGGTGGATTGCCGGCAGTGCAAGAACCGCTTTCGCGCCGACGACGCTCGAATCAAGGGCACTCCAGGACAGCCGGACGCGCAATGCCCCGTATGCGGAACCCGCGGCTCCCTCACCGAGGCGCGGCTTTTCAATCTCATGTTCAGGACCTTCATGGGACCGGTCGAGGAATCTGCCGCCGTGGTCTATTTGAGGCCGGAAACGGCGCAGGGGATCTACGTCAACTACCTGAATGTGCTGCAGTCGTCCCGCCAGCGTGTCCCCTTCGGCATCGCCCAGATCGGGAAGGCGTTTCGGAACGAGATCACGCCGGGGAACTTTATCTTTCGGACCCGCGAGTTCGAGCAGATGGAGATGCAGTTCTTCGTGCAACCGGGCACCGACGCGGAGTGGTTCGAGCGCTGGCGTGAGTGGCGGATGGAATGGCATCGATCCCTGGGACTTGACCCCGCCAAGCTGCAGTGGCATCAGCATGCCGGGAGCGAGCTCGCGCACTATGCCAAGGCCGCCTTCGACATTCAGTATCAGTTTCCGTTTGGCTGGCAGGAGATCGAAGGAATCCACAACCGGGGCGACTTTGATCTCGGCCGCCATCAGGAGTACTCCGGCAAGAAGCTGGAGTATTTCGACCAGGCGCAGAACCAGCGGTATCTCCCCTACATCGTGGAAACTTCTGCCGGTGCGGACCGGGTGACTCTGACGCTCCTGGTGGACGCCTATCGGGAGGAGGAGGTCGAGGGGGAGACCAGGGTGGTGCTGGGCTTGCTGCCGGCGCTGGCACCAATCAAGGCGGGCGTCTTTCCGCTGGTGAAGAAAGACGGGATGCCCGAGGCCGCCACCACTCTCTACCACGGTCTTCGGAAACACTTCGCCTGCTTCTACGACGAGAGTGGCGCCATCGGCCGCCGGTACCGGCGCATGGACGAGGCGGGAACCCCGTTCGGCATTACCGTGGACGGGGAGACGCTGAGCGGTGGCACCGTCACGGTGCGGCACCGGGACACGATGCAGCAGGAGCGGGTGTCGATGGATCAGGTGGCCGAGTATGTCAAAGACAAGGTGAGCGGTGAGCGGTAAGCGGTGAGCGGGAGATCTGGTCGGTCCCTGAGCTCGACGTGGGCTGCGAATCTCTTCGGGCACCCGGACTTCGGCCCGAAGGCCACCGCTCACTGCTTACCGCTCACCGCTTACCCTTGAGATGCGCCTCTCCGATTTCGAAGCCTTGGTCCGCCGCCTCTCTAACGAAGTGCCGGCGAACTTCTTTGAGGGGGTCGCGGAGGTGGTGGTGTCCCCCCGGGCTGTGCCACACCCGGACCGGGAGGAAGTCTACACCTTGGGTGAGTGCATTCCCTTGCCGGTCGAGCTGGGCAGTGGCGTCGAAGGGCTCCAGAGCAGGATCGTCCTGTATTACGGGTCGTTCGCGGCGCTGGCCGGGGAGCAGGGCGACTTCGATTGGCGGCTGGAAGCGTGGGAGACCCTTACCCACGAGCTGCGGCACCATCTCGAATGGAGAGCTCGGGCGCCCGATCTGGAGGAGTTCGATTGGGCAGTCGAGCACAACTTCGCACGCCACGACCAGGAATCGTTTGACCCCACCTTCTTTCTCAGCGGCGAGCTCCAGTCGGACGGAAACTACTGGGTCGAGGATGACGTCTTCATCGATCAGGTGGTGGGCTCCGTTCCCGGGGCCGTCACCTTCGTCTGGCAGGGGCGCAGCTATCGGGTGGCACCGCCAGCAGGCGCCGAGCTCCCGTGCTTCCTGACGGTCGACGGGGTGAAGGATCCACCGCCAGGGGACCTGGTGGTGGTATTGCGCCGAAAGCCGGGTGTCCGTGACCTCTTTGACCGGCCGGCTGTGTTTCAGGCCAGCGTGCAGGTCGTTTCTTAGGCGGGTATCTTCCCTGCCATGACCAGCCTCGATCACGCGAAGGAATAGCAGAGATGAGATGGAATCTGGTGCTGCTGGGGCTCGTGCTTGCGAGTCCAGCGCAATCACAGACCGGCGACCCTGGGTATCGCGTTGGGGTGGTGAGCGAGTCCGGTGATATGGCCACCTGGCTCAAGCCGGACGGCAACCGCCTTTTCGTCGATCGCGTCGTACCGGTCGGCGTCATGCCCACCGACATCGACGGCCCGCACAACATTACCGTGGCACCGGACCAGAAGAGCTATTACATCACCGTGGCGCATGGCACGCCGTTCGGCTCCCTGTGGAAAATGGATGCCTCGGGCGACTCGCTTCTCGGGCGAGCCCAGGTGGAGCTGTTCCCCACCACGATCACCCTGACCCCCGACGGCCAGTTCGCGTTCGTGGCCAACTCGGACTTTCATGGCGATCACCCCCGGGTGAATGTGGTCACGGTGGTGCACACCCCGACGATGAACAAGATCACCGACATTCCCGCATGTGACATGCCGCACGGGGTGAAGTCGAACCATGCGGGGACCCGGATCTACGTGTCCTGCATGCACAGCGATGAGATTCTGCAGCTCGACGTCGCCAGCTTCCGGATCGGGCGGCGGGCAAAGACGGGTGAAGGCCACGCCATGGCCAGCACGGGTCCGGCGCACCATGGGCCTGCGGCGCCGCTGGTGGGAGGCGTGTCCAAGGAGTGCTCTCCTACCTTCATCTCCGTCTCACGCGACGACAAACGGCTGTACGTCGCCTGCAACTACGGCAACAGCCTCCAGGTCTGGGATGCGGCCACGCTTGCCCTGATAAAAGAAATTCCCGTTGGCAAAGGGGCCTATAACGTCGAGCCCTCCCCGGACGGCAAGCTGGTGCTGGTCACCAACAAGAAAGAGCAGAGCGTGAGCCTGGTCGACGCGGTCAAATTGACGGAAATCGCCCGGATCCCCACCAGCAAGAAGATCGTGCACGGCGTCGCCTACTCACCTGACGGCCGCCTTGCCTACGTGTCGTCCGAGTCCATCGGCGCCGATCCGGGGGCCGTGGATGTGATCGATCTCGCCGCCCGAAAACTCGTGGGAAGCGTCTCGATCCCGGGACAGCCCACTGGCATCACCGTTCTCCAGACTCCGTCCCCCACGGCAAGGCGCTAATCCCATGGTTTATGAAGCGACGACGACGCTGAGCGGGGCCGAGGTGCTGTACCGGGCCAAACGGTTCTTTGCCGAGCGAGTGCCCCTCAACGCCGCCTATCCGGAGAAGGAAGGGCCGAACTTCGTGACCCTTCGGGGGCAGGGAGGGGAAGAGATCGCGCTGGCGGTGTGGTCCGACCCTCATGGCACGCGAGTGCGGGCGTCCACCCTGCTGTTCGATCAGGTCGTGGACCGGTTTCTTTCGACGCTGCCTCTCCCCGCAGAGCACGTAGCGTGAGCGGGGCGCTGGCGGTGCGGGTGATGGTGGAGGATGCCTGGGACGAGGTGTTCCTCGAACTGCCGGGCGCCACAGCCCTGGCCGAGCTTAAGCGCCAGGCGCTCGAGCTCACCCATGTAACGCGCAATCCGGCTGAGTATCTGCTCAAGTACCGAGGTGCGACCCTGGGCGACGAATCCCGGTCCATGGCCCAGGCAGGTCTGGTTCAGAACGCCGCCCTCATCGTGCTGTCCCGGCGGCGCAGGCCGGTGCGGTAGCGGACTCGTGCCGATTTCTCCAACCGTGGGCAGCACCCTGACCCTGGTCGGCGCTGCCGTGCTGGCGTTCGACGGCTTGGCCCTCGCGGGTCTGGGGTACACGAGTGGACGTCTGGTGCTCATTCTGGTAGGACTCGTCTTCGTCCTGTCCGCGGGTCTACTGCTCATCTATCGTCGGTGGTATCGCCGCCGGTTGGACGACATCCTGGCGGCGCGGCGGGCGTTGAGCGAAGAAGCGCGGGCACTCAGGGAAATCGTGAGCGGGAAACGAAAGGCGTGAGCGGTAAGCGGGCTCCTATCTAACAGCTTTAGGGCCTACCCACCAGCGCCTTTCTCTTCCCGCTCACCGCTTACGTTTTGGATATGCCGATCCCCGTCTTCACTAACCCCAGCTGCCTCAAGCACGATCCAGGCTCCGGTCATCCCGAGACCCCGGTTCGTCTGCGCGTCGTGCTCGAGCGCCTGAAGGGGGAGCCCAGGGCGGCTGTTCGAGAGGCCCAGCCCGCCTCGCGCGACCTGTTGCTGGCGGTGCATCCCGAGTCCTACCTGGCGAAACTCGAAAGCATGAGTGCCAGGGGCGGGGGAGCGCTCTTCCTCGACACCATCCTCAGCCCTGACAGCTGGTCGGCGGTGCTCGGTGGCACCGGCGCGGTGCTGGCCGCGGTGGATCACGCGATCGCCGGGCACGGACATGCCTTTGCCGCGATTCGCCCTCCAGGCCACCACGCCCTCGCCGCAAAGGGAATGGGGTTCTGCCTGGTGAACAATGTGGTCGTGGCCGCCCGCCAGGCTCAGGCCGCTGGACGCCGGCGCGTGTTGATCATCGACTGGGATGTGCACCACGGCAACGGGACTCAGGCGCTGGTAGAGACCGATCCCACGGTGCGCTACGTCTCCCTGCACCAGTACCCCTGGTATCCGGGGACCGGCGCCGCCGATGAGCGTGGTGTGGGAAACGTGTTCAACGTGCCCCGTGGACCCGGCAAGCCGCCCGCGCTCTACGTGGGCGATCTGTGGGCGGCCATCGTGGCGGCCACGACCGACTGGACCCCCGATGTCGTCCTGCTGTCGGCCGGTTTCGATGCCATGGCCGGCGATCCGCTCGGCGGGTTCACCCTCGAGCCGGAGCACTTCGCCGACTGGACCACCCGGCTGCGGGATCGGTTGCCCGCCGTGCCGATCATCGGCATGCTCGAGGGGGGCTACGTGCCCGGGCGCCTCGCCGATGGCGTGTTGGCCCACCTCCGCGCGTTGGACTGATCGGGCTGTTGCCTCTCCCGCTGCCGGCCGTATAATCCAGCCGGTTCGTCGGGCCCGTCTCTCAGCTTCGAGGATGCCTTGCCTCATCCATTGCGGATGGATGTCGAGTTGCTTCATCTCAAGACCAAGCACCCTTTCATCATCGCGCGTGGGGGCCAGAGCGACTATCGCACCGTCTGGGTCCGCCTGACCGACGGCGATGGCCAGGAGGGCTGGGGGGAAGCAGCGCCGAGCAAGTTCTATGGCGAGACGGCTGAGTCTGTTCAGGCCGCGCTCGAGGTGTACCGCACGGCGCTGCCCGACGACTCACTCAACATGGAAGAGGCCGAGCGGCGCTGGGAAACGATGCTGCGTGGAAACGCTGCTGCGCGGGCCGCGCTTTCTGCCGCGCTGCACGACCTGGCGGGCAAGCGGCTCGGCGTGCCGGTCTACCGGATGTGGGGGCTCGATCCCTGCAAGGCGCCGAAATCGACGTTCACCATCGGTCTCGATTCGCCCGAGCGGATCCGGGCGAAGGTGCTGGAGGCGGAGCAGTATCCGATCCTCAAGGTCAAGCTCGGTACCGACCGCGATGTAGAGATCCTGCGAGCCATCCGGGGCGCAACCGACAAGGAGATCCGGGTAGACGCCAACTGCGGCTGGACCGTCAAAGGCACCATCCGCATGCTGCCGATCCTCGAGGAGTTCGGGGTCACGGTGCTGGAACAGCCGCTGCCGCCGCAGGATCTCGACGGCCTTGCCGCGATCACCGCACAGGCCGACATCCCGGTGATCGCAGACGAGAGCTGCATCACTTCGGAGGATATCCCGCCTCTGGTTGGCAAGGTGGACGGCATCAACATCAAGCTGGCCAAGTGCGGCAGCCTGCGTGAGGCGCTCCGCATGGTTGCCATCGCGCGGGCGCACGGCATGATGGTCATGGTGGGCTGCATGATCGAGAGCTCACTCGGCATCACCGCCGCGGCCCACTTCACTCCCCTGGTAGACATCGTGGATCTCGATGGCGCAGCACTCCTGGCGCAGGACCCGTTCATCGGGGCCGGGATCGACGGAGGGCAGGTCACGCTTCCCTCGGGCCCCGGTCTCGGCGTCAGGCGGCGATGAGCGACCGTTTCGCTCTGGTTGCCCTCCCACTCCCGCTCGCCACCCCCTACACCTACCGCATTCCCGAGACGCTGGGCGATCGAGTCGTCCCCGGCGCGCGCGCGGTCGTGCCGGTTCGCCGCCGGGAGCTCATCGGACTGGTGGTCGGGGTAGATGCGCCCCCACCGGAGGCATCGGCAAGGGACGTGCTGGCCGTGCCCGACGCCGAGCCGGCGTTGTCCGAAGCCCTGTTGGCTACCGCCGAGTGGATGGCGGGATACTATGGAGCGCCGCTAGGCCTCACGCTCAAGACCGTACTGCCAGGGGGCATGTGGGGTGAATCGCAGGTCATCGTGTCACTGCGGAATGGGTCGCGAGGCACCGGAGGTGTAGCGGGCGAGGTGCTGGCCTGGCTGGAGAGGCGCGGTGGAGAAGCGGCCGTGTCGACTGCCGCCCGGGCCCTCAAGCGTCCACTCTGGGATGTGATCGAGCGTCTCACCCGGATCGACGCGGTGACGCTGAGGGTTCAGCCACCCGATACCAGCGCGGCCGGGCTCACCGAGCGGGTTCTCTCCCTCACGGAGGAGCGTCCCACCCTGTTGGAGCGTGAAACACTCTTCAAGCGTCGGCCCAAACAGCAGCAGCTTTACGAAACGCTCGAAGCGCTCGGAGGAAGCGCGCCGGTCCGACATCTCTCGGAGCAGCTCGGCTTCGGCGCCGGTGTGCTGAAGGCGCTGGTTCGTGAGGGACTGGCACGAGTGGGCCGCTCGGAAGTCCTCCGTGACCCTTTCGCCGGCTCACCGGGCTCACCCCCACCCACCCAGCTCACTCCGGACCAGTCCCTGGCCCTCTCCACCATCTCGGCACTCGAGCCCGGAGAGGGGGCTCTCTTATTTGGCGTGACCGGAAGCGGCAAGACGCTGGTCTATCTCGAAGCCGTGCGGCGGGTGCTGGCGGAAGGCCGGGGCGCCATCGTGCTGGTGCCGGAGATCGGTCTCACGCCGCAGACTGTGAGCCGATTTCGCGGCGCGTTCGGCGACGAAATCGCGGTGCTTCACAGCGGGTTGTCGGACGGCGAGCGCGCCGATGCCTGGCGGCTGCTCCGGCGCGGCGAGCGGCGGGTGGCGGTGGGGGCGCGATCCGCCGTGTTTGCGCCGGTAGCCAACCTCGGCATGATCGTGATGGACGAGGAGCACGAGGCCAGTTACAAGAACGGCGAGACGCCGCGCTATCACACCAGGGATGTGGCGGCGGTGCGTGCCAGGCTCGAGGGGGCGCGCCTGATTTTGGGCAGCGCGACACCGTCACTGGAGACGATGGTCAGCGCGGAATCAAAGCTTCAACTGCTCCGGTTGCCAGTGCGCGTCGGCGCCCGGCCGCTGCCGCCGGTAGAAGTGATCGATCTACGGGTGGTGCCGAAGGTAGCCGGAACCGGCCCGGTTCAGTGGTCCGAAGCTCTCGACTCCAGCATCATCGCCACTCTAGCCCGGCGGGAGCAGGCGCTGCTCCTTCTCAACCGTCGCGGCTATGCCGCTTTCCTCCAATGCCCCGACTGCGGCGAGGTCTGGCAGTGTCCCCACTGCAGCATCTCGTTAACCGTTCACCAGGCACCGGCGGGGCTCCGCTGTCATTACTGTGCTCACGAGGAGCCGCTGCCGCTCACCTGCCGAGCCTGCGCCAACCCAGTCCAGCAGATGCGCGGGGTGGGTACCCAGCAGCTCGAGCGCATGCTGGCCGACCGGTATCCCGAGGCCCGCATCGCCAGAATGGATCTGGATACCACCAGCACCAAGTGGTCCCACCAGCGAATCCTGGCGTCCGTGGAATCGGGTGAGATCGATCTCCTGATCGGGACCCAGATGATCGCAAAGGGTCTGGACTTTCCCAACGTGACGCTCGTAGGTGTGGTCGACGCGGATACCGGACTGTACCTGCCCGACTTTCGTTCGGCGGAGCGGACCTTTCAGCTGCTCGCGCAGGTGGCAGGGCGGGCCGGGCGAGGACCTAAGGGTGGACGGGTGCTGGTCCAGACCCGCCATCCCACGCATCACGCTCTGCTATGGGCCCAGCAGCATGACACCGAGGGCTTTCTCCGGCAGGAGCGCCAGCTCAGGGTGGATCCGCCGTATCCCCCCACGACATCGCTGGTCAACCTGCTGGTCTCCGGGCCTGACGAGGGCGAGGTGGGCCGCCGCGCTGCCGCGGTGGCCGACTGGTGCACGGCACTGATCGAGCGTCACGAGTTGCCGATGACGGCTCTGGGGCCGGCACCTTGCCCACTCGTGCGGATCAAGGATCGTTGGCGCTGGCATGTGCTGTTGAAGGGGCCTTCGAAATCGCTGGGTCGGGTCGTACGCTACGCCGCGCGGAGTCTTCGCCGAGAGGGGAATACCCGGGTCGTGATCGACCGCGATCCGGCTTCCTTGCTATGAAGTCAGCTCGCGCCGTCCAGCCAGAGATGCTGCGCCGCGTATGCCCGCCAGGGACGCCACTTCTCGGCTCGGGCACGAAGCGCCCCGGGACTGGACGCGCCGGCAGCCCGTAACAGGAGGCCGTCCGAGGCGGGAAATGCGTCGGGCCAGTGCAGCGCGTGCATGACGATCGTGGTTGCCAGCCGCTCCCCGACACCCGCGATCTCCAGCAGCGCGCGGTGGGCCACGGTGACATCGCTACCGGGCACGAGCTGGAGCGAGCCATCCGCGAGCACGCGGGCCAACGCGGTGATGGCGTCGGCTCGGCGGCGGGGCACTCCGAGGTCGGTGAGGCGCGATGCACCTCCGTCAGCCACGCGTTCCGCGTCGGGGGAGAGCCGGGTGAGGCCGGGGATTCCGGTCTCGAAGGGCTCGCCGAGCGCTGCCACGACTCGTCGCATGAGGTCCCGGGTTGCCCGCACCGAACGGCCCCGTAGCAGCGCCCGCAGAGCAACCTCGAACCCGTCGACAGCCCCGGGAATGCGCACGCCGGGTCGCCGTCTGATGAGCCGGCCCAGGCCGCTCCGCTCGAGCCAGGTGTCGATGATAGCGGGCTCGGCGTCGAGGTCGAACAGGTGACGGAGCCGCGCCAGGAGCGGCATGAGGACCGGAAGCAGGGCAGGTGAGACGTGGACGTGGAGATGGGTCTTCGCGGCACGCTGGGGGTCGTGTGGTAGCGCGGCGTCCTCCGCGAACACCACTCCCCGCCCGCCATTGAGCCGAATGGTCCGCCGGTAGCACCCTCCCTGAACCATCTCCACTTCAGGCATCGTGTCGCGCCGGAGCTGTGCCGTGAGCACCTGCCATGCGAGCGGTGCTCGGTAAGCGAGGGTCAGCCGGACGAGCGCCTCCCCCGGGACCGGGATGGAGCCACGAGCCGTCTCGGCTTCGCTTGCTTCGGTCGGAGCGGGAGTGCGCCGCAGTGCGCTGGGACTCAGCCGGTATCGCTCCCGGAACACCGAGTTGAAACGGCGCAGGCTCTGGAATCCGCTGGCGAACGCGATCCTGGTCACCGAAAGCGACGTGTCGGCCAGCAGACGCTTGGCGAGCAGGAGCCGATGCGTCTGCGCCAGCTCGATCGGCGACACTCCCAGCTCGCGCTCCAAGGCGCGGCGGAGCTGGCGCTCCCCCACGCCCAGCTCGCGGGCGAGGTGATCGACATCCTGTCCATTCAGGGCACCCGCGGCGATGCGGGAGGCGGCCGCGCGCGCCAGGCGGGGCACGGCGTCCACCAGGGCACGGCCGGGCGCCAGCTCGGGACGACAGCGAAGGCAGGGGCGGAAGCCTGCCTCCTCGGCGGCGGCGGCGGAATCGAAGAAACGTCGGCGATCGCGATAGGAGATTCGCGCAGGACAAACAGGGCGACAGTAGATCCCGGTTGTGGTGATGCCTACGAAGAAGAGGCCATCAAACCGCGCATCGCGGGAGTCGAGCGCGCGATGGCAGACGGCCGGATTGAGCCCGAGGCTCAGCGCAGTCGAGGTCACGGGGAGAAGGTCATCTCCGTGCCTGGTGTAGCCAGACGCGTCTCAGAAATACCCTTAAATGCTGCGGCGACCTCCGCACGGGTGGCGAACGGTGGGGGCAGCGAGCCGTAGTGCATGGGAATTACGACCCGGGCCTTGAAATAGGTTCGGGCCACCCACGCCGCGGTTGCCGGATCCTCGCCGGCGCGCCCGCCGCCGGCCGCGACCAGCAGAATGGTCGGGTGGAAGAACTGCTCGATCAGTGCCATGTCGCCGAAGGCCCAGGTATCACCCGTATGGTACAGCGTACGGCCATTCTTGAACCGCAGCACGTAACCGAGCGCGCGCCCCGGCTCCACCGAGTGCATGGCCGGGACGGCGCGGATCTCCACGTCGCCCACCCGCTGCACACCGCCGATGTTGATGCTGAGGTAGCGACCCTCGGGGATCTTCATCTTCTCGATGTGATCACCTGTAGCCACCACTTGCGCTCCGCTTACTCTCGCGAGAGCCGGTGCGTCGCCATCGTGGTCACTGTGGGGATGGGTGACCAGGATCGCGGCGGGCCGCGTGGCTGGCGCGGCGTACCGGGCGGTGTCCGAATACTCGGCGGGTACCGCCGAGTTGCCCGAGATCCAGGGGTCTATCAGCACGCGTGTCCCGCCCGGACTCACGATCTCAAAACCTGCGTGCCCAATCCAGGTCACCCGGATCGGTTCGGGCGCAGCGAAAGTGTCGCCTTGTGAGGCGCGACCGGCGAGGCCGACACCCAAGACCAAAAGTATTGCCTTCAAAGAGTTCCCTTCAGGGAAGCAACCCCTTGCGCAGTCGCACCGCGCACCAGGCCACTACCATAGGCCATAGGGTATAGGCCATGATCTCGAGCCGGTTGGGCCAACCGACGGGCACCTCTGGTCCGAAGGTGCCGCCGCTCTGCGAGAGCAGGACTGCCAACGACCCAGCAGACACGAGAAAGCCGATCACGACAAGGCCGGCCGACCATAGAAGGGGCACCCGGGCCAGGGACCACCCCCGGCTGCGTGCCAGACTCCAGCTGATGAGCGCGGCGGCAAAGGGTATGACGATACCAAGCGTCCCACCCACACTGTGCAACTTGCCTCTCGCGGTACGGGCTTCGGGGCTGGCCAGCAGGGGATCAGTCGTGAACAGGCCGCCCAGGATCAAACCAACGGAACTCACCAACAGTAACGCCAGCCCGATGCGCCCGGCCAGAGTTTGTATCTGGAGGCGGAGGGTGACGAAGAGTGCGACGTAGCTGAGCGCCAATGCGAGAAACGCCACCGCCATCATCCAGCCGTACTCTCCGATCGCGTACTCGCTCACGAAATGCCATGAAGGATCGAGGTCCGGCCGGATGACGTGCAGAGCGGCAAGCAGCAACACGAAGGCGGCACCGCCGGCGAAGGCCACGCGGGCGGCTGCGAGTGGAATCGCCGTAACTAGCTGCCCGTATTCGGTCTTCGTCTTGGGCCAGCCGCGGGAATGACCCCAGGGCGGCGTCAGATGCTGTAGTGACCTCATCGGTCACTCCGAATCGGGGTCGCCACAAAGGCCAGGACCTCACCGCTGGCGTGATCGCGCACCCTACCGGTTATCTGTCCCGCGTCGTTGATGTCCTGGGCCGAGAGGAGCGTATCCGGTGAGATATCCACCAAGTCGTTGAGGTCGGTGAGAGCATCATTTTCCCAGATGAATGCGCGGGGGCCTACGCCCGGGGTCCCGAAGGAGATGCCGACCACCTGACGGCTCGAATTGATGGCGAAGGCCTCGCTGACTGGGTCCTCGTCGAGTGTTCCCAGATCCTTCGCTGTTGCGGCGCCGTAACCCCAGAAGAAGGCCCGCGAGATGAAGTCGCCGATCTCGTCGCCCGGCTCGTCGGGATTGGAAAAGCCGACGACGTCGCCCTGGTCGTTGATGTCCATCGGCGTGTGCCAGCTGGTCCCTCCCAGATTGGGAATCTCCGACACCCCACCGTTCTCGTCCCAGAGCACGGCGTAACGGGCGCTAAAGCGTCCAACCCCTTGGTCGCAATCGCCTGAGATGCCGACTGCCTGACCGTGGTTATTGATCGCCGTCGCTGCCGAGGTGGACGCGTCCCGGAATGGACGGAGCTCCCGTGTGGTGATCGGGCCTTGGAGGCCTTTCTTCGGCTCCCACAAGACTGCGCGAAACTGGAGGACTTGGGTGGCCAGGGGGGAGCAGGTGTCGTCCTCCAGCGACGTCTCCGCCCATCCGACGATCTGACGCCGGTCGTTGACGCCGGCCGCGAAGCCATGATGACCCCCGAGTGTGGGCAGCTCGCGCATCTTGTTGTTCTCCCACACGAACCCGCCGCAGATGAGGTCGGTGGTCTCAGGAAGGAATCCCCCCAGCTCGCAGGCCCATTCCTCGTCCAGCGGGTCCACCTTATCCGTTTGGGAGATGCCCACGATCATGCCGCTGTTGTTCTGACCCGGCCACGGTACACTGCTGCTCGGTCCACCGAGCGTGCCGAGCCTGTGGACCGAGCGGCCCTTCCACCACGCCGCGCGTCGGGACCCGTCGGACTGGTCGGACCAACCCGCCACCCGCCCCGCGTCGTTGATGGCCATGCCCCGGCTCTGCGCCCCGCCCAGGGAGGCCAGCTTCTCGACATTGTACCGCGCAGCCGGCGAACGGGGAGAGCGGGTCTCCGACGGTTGGCTGACTTGAGTCCCACCGTCACAACCAGACACGGCGGCGGCCAGGATAGCGCACGAGATGAGTCGCATGAACCCTCCGAGGTTGGAAACAGAGTGGCGCCCGACCTGCAGACGCTCGGGAAGTTTCCATACCATAGAATGCGCTCCAGCCGGGCGCGCGCTGGATTCGGACCTGGAAACGGTGAGTCCGGGATCGCCGCTTCCGGACCTCGAAGTTGATCGCAATGTTGGACAGCGGGTGGGGCGAACTATGCGGTAGGCCAGGCGCCCAGTGCGCGTCGCGCTACTACCATCTCTCCGAGATGATAGGCAGTATGGTCGGCCACGAGCAGGAGCTCGCGGAGGTAGGTATGATCTTTCCCGGCGGGGACCCTTCCCATCAGATCTATCTTGGGATTCAGCGCTAGCTGCTGGAGGGCTTCCCGGTCCTTCCGAAATGCAGCCACGCTCTGGTCCCAGGCGTCTGGCGAAGGTGGGGCAGGGGTCTTGGGCCAGTAATCGGCGGGCCAGTCGAGCTCCTCGTAAGCCGGATTCACGCAGAAATCCAGAATGTCGTGCTGGGTGATTCGGAGATGCTCCAGCAGCTGCCAGGGCGAATAGGGGAGCTTGGGTGGGACCTGACCTTGTAGCTTGGGCGGCAGGCCGCTCACGACTTTGTCAAAGCTGGCATGCGCGTCCTCCCAATCGAGCAGGCGCGCAATGGCGGCACGGATGGAGTCGGTCATGGGGGGTCTAGCTGGGGTCCAGGCAAGCGGAGCTGGCACTGACCACCCTTGCGTCGCTCCCAGATCCGAGAAACCGAAACACTATCGGGGCGTGGCTACATGCCTCGCCAGGCGGGTACAGGAACACTTGCGTGGTATCGCCCAAGCGCCATCCGGTCCACGCGCTGGTGCGACCAGCCCAGAGAGCCAGGGACTCCGAGTGTGTGCGTGAGGCGCCCAGTGCCCACTCCACTGGGATATTGGAGGCCGACAGTCGGACGAGCCTCAGTGAGTCCCGATGTAATGCCGCGTGGATATATGCTCGTGCCGGCTTGGCGTAGGCCCTGCCGGACGAGTCTGCGGAGTATGGCTGGAAAATGAACAACGCTGCTGTCAAGACGCCTGCGGCGAGCATCGTCAGGAAGAAAGGTTCCTTGCCCTTGGAGTCGGCCATTGCAGATCTCCATTCAATCAGGCGCGATCAAGGCACCTGTGCCAACGCGGCGCGGAGGGATGAGCCGTGCTGGACCAGCGCCTGGCAGCCGCTGTTCGCGCCGTGGTTCGCCAGTGCCCGGTCCATAACGGCACCGAGCTCGCCCGTGGCCACGAGCTCCGCCATTCGCATGACCACGTACTCATCCGCGACTTTCTGGCGCAGGGAAACCCCACCAGGAAGACCGAACGCCGCTGAGCGCCGATCGCTGGGCGGTTCGAAGTCCTGGGCCCAGCTCGACTCGTCCCACCCGTCGTAGCCTTCAGCCGACCAGACGTGCAGATGGGTAGCGTCCACCCAGACATACTGCCGACCCAGAATGTATGACATAGTTACCGATCCGTGCGGAAACCGATCTCCGTCCCGATGTACAGGATGCGGCGCGGCGCCGGTTCGAACACCCGACCGCCCACACCATTCAGCGTGACCGATCCAACATAGCGTCGGTCCCATAGGTTGTTCACCCCGAGCCACGGCGCAAACTCCACCTGACCGGAGCGGCCGTCCCAACCCAGCCGCAGGTTCGTGACGCCCGCACCCCAGGAGTCCACGTAGATCGTGTTGGCGTCGTCGGCTACGACCGACGAGTTGAGAGTGTGGTCGGCATCGAGGAAGAAATCCGCGGGCAGAGAGGCGCGGAGCCCAAAACGCCAGAAATGCTCCGGCACACCAGGAAACCGGTTCCCGTCCAGGGAGGTCCCGTCGGCCAGCTGATAGTCGGTGAAACGGTAGCGGGCGTAGGTGTAGGAGCCCCGCAAGGTGAGCCCCATTGTCGGCGATACACTGACACCCAGCTCCACGCCGTCGTTGTGGGTCTTCCCGGCATTCCGAAAGAAGGCCCGTCCGCCGATCTCGGGACCTTGGACGATGGCGTCGGAAACCCGGACCAGAAAAAGGGCAGCCGAGTAGCTGACGCTGGGCACTGGCTGGCCCCTCGCGCCTATCTCATAGTTCACCGCCCGCTGCGGGTCGAGGTCGGGGTTGAAACCGCCAGAGCCATCCGGCTGATTGGCCAGCTCTGTGGTCGTCGGTGTTTCGAAGGAAGTCGACACGGTGACGTACGGCACAAACTGATCATTGAGCGACAGGCTGAGGCCCAGGTTGGCGCTGACCGCCGACATGGTGCGGTCTCCGCTGTCATCTCCGTCGGAAAGGACCCGATCGGTCAGGGCGAACCGGGACCAGTCGTAGCGAGCCCCTGCGCTGACCAGCCAGCGCTCGCTTGGATTCCAGTTGACCTGCGCAAACGGGCCGAACTCGGTGACCTGCTCCTGCTGATCCAGGATGACCGTTGTCGTCGGTTGCCCGGCGTCGGAGACGAAGTTCTCCCGGTCGTCCTGCATGCGCTGGAGGTCAGCCCCGGCCGTGAGTCTCGGCGCCTGAACGGCGGAGCCCAGTCGGCGATTGCCGCTCACCCTGGCACCGCCGACCGCGCGATCGATGGCGACATAGGTGCCGCTGGTCGGCGTGATGCCGGTCGGAGGAGGTGCAGCGAGCGGGTTCGCCAGATCTCGGGTCAGCCCGAATACCGTGGCCTCGTACTCGTTTCCGCCGCCGTCGAAGTGGCGAACCCTGAGGGAGAGCTGGTTCTGTTGGGCGTCCTTGTCAGCTCCCCGGCGGATGTTGTTCGCGGCGGCGGAGTCGGGGTTGGTCTCGTATTCGGTGCGGGTGAGGGCGCCAGGATTCTGGCCCCGCGGGTTGTCGGCCAGGCTCAGCCGAACCGTGGCGAGCGTCGATCCTGTCACAGCATAGTCCAGGGCCGCGTTGAGCTGACGGAACTCGGCGGCGCTGTGCTGGCGATATCCGTCGGTCTTGAACTGGGAGACGGACACCGTCCCGCTCACGTTGCCGGAGCGCCCCGAGGTCCAGCTCTGCCACTTGTAGAAGTCGTCCTTGTCCCGTTCCCCGGTTCCGCCCTGCACCCGCAGCCGCTGCGCGAACGGCCCGGGGGCCGCCGGCTCACTGGAGAACGCAACCACACCGCCGGACGCGTTTCCATACAGAGATGAGCTGGCGCCGCGCAGGACTTCGGCGCGTTCGATGTTGGCAAAATCGATATTGGTGAGCTGACTTTGGCCGTCGGGCAGAGTCTGGGGCACGCCATCCAGCAGGATCTTGAGCCCACGCACCCCGAAGTTGGAGCGACTGCCTGCGCCCCGGATGGAGATGCGCTGGTCGAGAGAGAAGTTGTACCGGTTGGCAACGACCACACCAGGCAGATTGTTCAGGGATTCATCCAGGCCGATCGTCTGCTGGCCTCGCTGGATCTCGGTGCGGTCCACCACGCCAACGGCGTAGGGCACCCGCTGCAGGGGCTCGGCGGTTCGGGTCACGTTGATCTCCGGCAGCCGCCGGACTCGGGTGGTGTCGAGCGCGATCGTATCCCGGACCGGCTCCTGGGCCAGTGCCGCCGAGGCGAAAAGAAGGCTCAGCAGCCCAAGTACCGCGGGACTCAGCGACGGCAGGTACTTGGTCCTCCAGCGGCGGGCCAGCTCACACCATCCGTGCATGTCTCTCTCCTGGTTGCGACAAAGTTAATCTTCCTTGGACGCGGGGCCATGGCGCTTGAATCCCCCCTGGCCCACCCCTAGCTTCCTCCGCCTGATGACCAGCCCCAAAGACACCCTTCCCGATTTCAGCCGGCCCCCATTTGCCGGAGCCCCTGAGGCGAGGTTTGCGGCGCTCCCTGCGGACGGCGTTCTGCCCGAGGGCTTCTTCTCGACCTCGAACCTGCCCACCTACATCAAGGTCGGCGGCAAGTGGCTCGCGCCGATCCGTCCCCGGATGGACTGCGTGGTGGTCAAGCGGCCGGCTTTGCTCGAGACCATCGAGCCCCGGCGGCTGAAACGCGACGACATGATTGCCATGGGCGAGGCCGAGGACGGCACCGAGGGGATCGTGGTGCATACCCAGGGATTTCTGGGCAACGTGCATGGCGCCAACGAATTCCAGTTCATGTCGACCGAAGTCAGCCGGGAGCGCCCCGTCAATTATGAGGAGCTGGCTGTTCGGCTCGGTGAGGAGAAGCGAAAGGGAGGGTACCTCGTGTGGGTGGCGGGGCCCGCCCTGGTTCACTCCCGGGCGCGTGCTGATTTCGAGTGGTTCATACGGAACGGCTATGTCCAGGCGGTGCTCGCCGGAAACGCCGTCGCGGTGCACGACATCGAGGCGGCCATCTTCGGCACCACGCTGGGAATGAGCAACACCGGCCAGCCCACGCAGGGTGGGCACGGTCTGCACATGCGGGCCATCAATCGGGTGCGCGCAGCCGGCTCGATCGAGCGCGCGGTCGAGACCGGTCTCATCACCAGCGGCATCATGCACGCCCTGGTGACCAGCCGCATTCCCTACGTGCTGGCCGGCTCGATTCGCGACGACGGTCCCCTTCCCGGCGTCTACAGTGATTCGCTGCAGGCGCAGGACGCCATGCGGGAGCACACCGTCAAGGCCACCGGGGCGATCTTCGTGGCGACGGCGCTCCACGCCATTGCCGTCGGGAACATGCTACCGGCCTTCTATCTGTGCGACGGCGCTCCGACGCCCTTGATGACCATCTGCGTGGACCAAACCGAGTTCGTGGTGAACAAGCTCAGGGATCGGGGTACCCACCAAGCCTATGGTGTTGTCACCAACGCTCAGGATTTCATGCATGTGCTCCGGTTTTATGTTGCGCAGTGGGAGCAGGGCGCGGCGTGAGCGATCCCGCTCGGGGCGCCCCCTGGCCGGGGCTGGGTTGGGGACGGCTCGCGCAGGCTGTGGCCGAAGTCCTGCCTCCTGCCGAAGTGGATGGGGTCTGGGCGTTCAGTCCGGTGCGGCGCGAGACCAAGGAATGGGGCACTGCCGTCCTCTCCCGGGTGGACGGCGACCGCCGCCGGATCTACACTGCGCGGTACGTTCTCGCCATCAAAGGGAAGGAGCGCGGGAAGTTCGAGGCATCAGTGCTGGAGGTAGGAAGCGGACCGCTCGACGCGCTCAGCCGGCTGGTTCAGGAAGCGCAGCGCCGGATCGACGACGAGCACCCCCCGATCTCGGTACCTCCGGAGTCCTGGTTCTCCTCGGTGCTTCCCGCGGATCTCGGGGTCGATGGCCAGTCTCGGTAAGACGGAAGCCGCGGCCCATTCCGAGCGCTTTCGCCGTCACCTTCGGGAACATCATCAGCCGGTCACCCGCCAGCGCGACATGGTAGCCCAGGTCGTCTTCCTCGCCGAAGAGCACGTTTCGGTCGAAGCCATCCGACGGGAGCTGAAGCAGCGGGGAGAGCGGGTGGGCACCGCCACCGTCTATCGCACCCTGGACCTGTTGGTCGAGAGTGGGCTGGTGCGGGCCCACGACTTCGGCGAGGGTTTCAAGCGATACGAGCCGATGACGGCGCAGGCAGACCACGAGCACTTGATCTGCCAGCGGTGCGGCCGGGTGGTGGAGTTCGCCAACGAGCGGCTGGAGCGAATGCTGCCCATTCTGGCCGACGAGCACGGCTTCCAGCATCAGCGGCACCGGCTCGAGATCTACGGAGTGTGCCGCGAGTGTCGCCAGCGAGAGCTCGGCCCGCTGTGAACGAGCCGGCCGCGCTGGGATTTCTGGTGGCCTTCTCTGCCGGGCTGCTGAGCTTCCTCTCGCCCTGCGTGCTTCCCCTGGTGCCCTCCTACGTTGGATTCATCACCGGGATGACCCTGCCTGAGTTGACCGGTCGACGCCGTGCCGCGCTCACGCACGCGCTGCTCTTCGTCGCCGGCTTCTCTCTGGTTTTCGTCCTGCTCGGCGCCACCGCCACCGCGTTAGGACGCGCCCTCAACTACTACCAGGTCTGGCTCCAGCGCGTCGGCGGCGTCCTGATCATCCTGTTCGGACTGCTGTGCCTCGGCGTGTTCAAGGTCGGGTTGCTCACCGGGGAGCGCCGGATTCATCTGGAGCGCAAGCCGGTCGGCTATCTGGGGTCCCTGCTGGTGGGCATGGCGTTCGCCGCGGGTTGGACGCCGTGCATCGGTCCGGTGCTCGGCGGAATTCTCGGGCTGGCAGCTACCTCAGACGACGTCACCCGTGGCATGCAGCTGCTGGCCGCGTACTCGGCGGGCCTGGCACTCCCGTTCCTGATCGCGGCGGTAGCCGTGGAGTCGTTTCTGGATTGGTTCCAACGCTTCCGGCGCTTCCTGCCGTGGGTGATGCGGGTCAGCGGAGTGATGTTGATCGTGGTTGGCGTGCTGCTGGTGACCGGTGAGTTCACCCGGCTGGCGGGATGGCTGCAGGGGCTGACGCCGGAGTTCCTCAGAGAAAAGCTGTAAGAAAAGCGCTTACGCTGTTCTTTCCCCGCCTACGCTTTCTCCTTCCACCTCTTCCAGTTCTTCTTCCATCTGTTGCCGGCGCAGCAGCTCCCAATAGCGCCCCCCCGCCGCCAGCAGTTGCGCGTGCGTGCCCTGTTCCACGATCCGTCCGCCATCGAGCACCAGAATCCAGTCGGCATCGCGCACCGCGGCCAACCGGTGTGACACGATGATGCTGGTGCGGCCTACCAGCGCATCCCGCAAGCCCGCCAGAATCCGGGCCTCGGTGTGCGCATCCACCGCACTGAGAGCATCGTCGAGCACGAACACCGGCGGATCCTGAGCCAGTGCCCGGGCAATGGCGGCTCGCTGCTTCTGGCCGCCAGAGAGATTGATACCTCGCTCGCCCAGCATCGTGTCGTAGCCATCGGGCAGGGCGGGGAGCGCCTCAGTGAGCTGCGAGATCTCCGCTACCCGCTCGAGCCGGCCGTCATCCGGTGCGCCGAGGAGGATGTTGCGCCGCAGGGTCTCGCCGAAGAGAAACGTCTCCTGCGGCACGAACCCGATCGCGCGCCGTAGATCGGGGAGGGAGAGCTGCCGCAGGTCCACGCCATCGATGAGCACAGCGCCCCGGTCCGGGTCATAGGTCCGGACGATCAGATCCACCAGGGTGGACTTCCCGGAGCCGGTGGGGCCGACGATGGCGAGGGATGATCCGGGCTCGACGCGGAAGGAGATGTCCTGCAACACCCAGCCGCGCTCGCGCGCTCCCGGGTAGCTGAACCAGACATCGCGAAATTCGACCGCCCTGGAGCCGTTCGCCGGCGGCAGGGAGGTAGGCGACGGTGGACTGGTGATCGCCGGCCGCTCATGGAACAGCTGGTTGATGCGTCCCATCGAGGCTGCGCCGCGCTGCACCAGGTTGAATGCCCATCCCAGCGCGATCATGGGCCACACCAGCATGGCCAGGTAAACGCCGAACGCCACGAACTGGCCGACGGAAACTGCCCCTTCCATCACCAGCTTGCTGCCCGCATACAGGATGACGAGGCCGCTGAGGCCGCCCAGCAGGGTCAGCAGCGGAAAGAACGCCCCCTGCACGCGCGCCAGCCCCAGGTTGCGGAAGAGATAGGTGTCGTTCAGCGCGCGAAAGTGCACGATCTCCGCGCGCTCCTGGCGATAGGATCGGACGACGCGGACCCCGGATAGATTCTCGTGGGCGTGGCTGGTGAGCTCGCTGAACTGGGCCTGAATCTCC
>DATMDQ010000022.1:0-5498 GCA_035557715.1 Gemmatimonadales bacterium | reverse complement strand
ACATACGACGGCCTACAGTTGGCTACCAGAGTCGGCCCGGGTCTTTCCCGCGCCAGTGGAGCTCGCGCGCCGGATGAAGCTGCGGGGGTTTAGCGATGTCGAGTTCAAGCTGTTCATGGGCGGGGTGTGTGCGCTGCATGTTGGCACGAAACGGTAAGCGGTGAGCGGTAAGCGGGAACGGATGTTGTCACCCTGAGCGAAGCGAAGGGGCCGAAGCCCTGTGGCTCTTAATAACCTACGCGACTTTATCAAAGCCATCGACCGCATCGGAGAGCTCGTGCGGATCACCCACCCGGTACGGGCCCGGCTGGAGATAGCCGAGATAGCCGACCGGGCCATGAAGAGCCCCGGCGGAGGCCCTGCGCTGCTGTTCGAGCACGTGCTGCTGGAAGACGGCCGGCGGAGCTCCCAGCCAGTGGCGATCAATCTCTTCGGCTCGATGCGCCGGATGTGTCTCGCCCTCGGCACCGAGAAGTTGGACGACATTGGCGGACGCATTTCCGAGATGCTGAACCTCAAGGTTCCCGAGGGTCTCTTCGGCAAGCTCGCCATGCTGCCTAAGCTGGCCGAGATCGGCAAGTTTCCGCCCCGGGTCAAAGGCGGTCGTCCGGCATGCCAGGAAGTAATACAGCGTGACGATGCGGTGAACCTGGACGAGATTCCCTTCCTCACGACCTGGCCGGGCGACGGCGGCCGCTACATCACCCTGCCGATGGTGATCACGACCGATCCCATCCGCGGCATCCGCAACGTAGGTATGTATCGGGTTCAGGTCATTGGACGGAATACGCTCGCGATGCACTGGCAGCGCCATAAGGTGGGCGCTGCGCACTGGCGCGAGATGGCCGCCCGGGGCGAGCGAATGCCGGTGGTGATCGCGTTGGGCGGAGATCCGGCGAGCATCTACTCCGGCTCGGCGCCGCTTCCGCCCACGATCGACGAGTTTCTCTTTGCCGGCTTTCTCCGGGCGGAACCGGTCGAGCTGGCCAAGGCGGTCACCAACGACCTCGTTGTACCAGCCGAGGCGGAGCTGGTGCTGGAGGGATACATCGATCCATCAGAGGAGCTGGTGCTGGAAGGGCCCTTCGGAGACCACACCGGCTTCTACTCCCTGGCCGACTATTACCCCAAGGTGCACGTTACCGCGGTCACCTCCCGGCGGGATCCGATCTACCCCGCCACCCTGGTGGGGAGACCTCCCATGGAGGACTTCTACCTCGGGCACGCCACCGAGCGGATCTTCCTGCCGCTCCTCAAGCTCACCATTCCCGAGATCGTAGACTACCACATGCCGGCGCCGGGGATCTTCCACAACCTGGTCTTCGTCTCGATCGACAAGCAGTATCCCGGCCAGGCCTACAAGGTGATGAATGCGCTCTGGGGACAGGGCCTGATGTCGCTCGCGAAGGTGCTCGTGGTGGTGGACAAAGAGGTGAACGTCCAGGATCCGGATGAGGCGTGGTGGATCGCGCTGAACAACATCGACCCTGAACGCGATGTGCGCTTTACCATGGGACCCATGGATGTGCTGGATCACTCCAGCCGGGCATTTACCTACGGCAGCAAGATGGGCATCGATGCGACCCGGAAATGGAAGGAGGAGGGGTTCGACCGGGAGTGGCCCGAGCTGATCACCATGGATGCGGAGACCAAGCGGCGGGTGGATGAGATCTGGGATAAGCTGGGGATCACCTTGAAAAGCGTGAGTGGTGAGCGGTGAACGGTGAGCGGGAGTACCCCGGTGGCGGAGGTCGTTCCGAGGCTGATCGGTCCGACCCGCTTGCCGCTTACCGCTTACCGCTTACCGCCCGCGAAGCCCAAACCTACGCCGGAGAATCCCTCCTCGTCCGCTACATCAACTTCGTCAAGCTGCCCCACACGCTCTTCGCGCTGCCGTTCGCCCTGCTCGGCGTGCTGGCCGCCTCTCGCCTGGAGCAGGTAACTCCGCGGGACGTCTTTCTCGTAGTGCTTGCCTTTTCGGCGGCGCGCTGGGCCGCGATGGGGTTCAACCGGATCGCGGACCGCGCATTCGACGCGCGAAACCCCAGAACGCTCAATCGTGAACTGCCGCGGGGAAGCCTCTCCCTCACCCAGGCCTGGGTCTCGGTCGGTGTTGCGGCCACTCTGTTCGTCCTGGCCGCCGCGATGCTCAACCCTCTGTGCCTGGTGTTGAGTCCAATCGCGCTTGCCTGGATCATGCTGTATAGCATTTCCAAGCGCTTCACCTGGTGGCCTCACCTCTGGCTCGGCGTGAGTCTGGCGATCGCTCCCGTCGGCGGCTACCTGGCCGTGACCGGGCACTGGAGCGATCCGGCCTGGATGTTGTTGACGATTACGCTCGGTGTTGCTACCTGGGTGGCGGGATTCGACATCTTCTACGCCCTGCCGGATGCCGGCTTCGACCGGGCCGAGGGTCTCAGGAGCGCGGTGGTGCGGCTGGGAGAGTCACGGGCCATCCTATTGGCCAAGCTGCTGCATGGGGTCACCATTCCCGCGCTCGCCGTTTTCGGATACGCGGCCGGCTTTGGCACATGGTACTATGTTGGGCTGATCGTTGCGGCCGGGATTCTGGTCTACGAGCACCAGCTGGTGCGACCCGGCGACCTTTCGAGGCTGGATGCCGCATTCTTCACGATGAACGGGGTGATGTCGGTTACTGTATTCGCGTTCGCACTGATCGATAGGATTGTCCGATGAACAGCGTGAGCGGTGAGCGGTGAGCGGTAAGCGGGAAAAAGTCCCCAAGCCTGCGGGCAAGTCGCTGAAGCCAACTCCCAAGACGGCCTGGCCCAAGCCCGAGGCTCACGAGCACCCGCTCACCGCTCACCGCTCACCGCTTACGCTTTCCCCAAAGCACCCCATCCGTTCTCCCACACCGAACCGCCGCGGCCGATGACCGCCCTTCCCGTCGTGCTCGCCCTGACCGGCGCCTCGGGCGCACCCTACGGCGTTCGCTTGCTCGAGGTGTTGGCGAAGCAGCGAATTCCCGTGTGGCTGATCGCCTCCGAGCATGGCATGCGTCTCCTCCGAGAGGAATGCAACATCAAATCGCTGGATGGTCTTAAGGAGGCCACGGGTGGAGACTGGAGCTCGGTGGTCCTGTTTCCGGATGATGACCGTGGAGCCAAGCCCGCCTCCGGCTCTCAGCGCACCCTCGGCATGGTCATCTGTCCCTGTTCGATGGGTACCGTGGCAGCGGTGGCGGGGGGTACCAGCCGCTCGCTGGTCGAGCGCGCGGCCGATGTCACGCTGAAGGAGCGACGCAAGCTCATCCTGGTGCCCCGCGAGACGCCGCTATCGCTGGTCCATCTCAGGAATCTCGTCGCGGTCACCGAGGCCGGTGCCGTGGTCATTCCCGCTGCTCCAGGTTTCTATCATCGGCCGACCCGGGTCAGCGAGCTGGTAGATTTCATCGTGCAGCGGGTCCTGGATCAGCTCGGAATCGAAATAGAAATCGCACGACGATGGGGAGGAGATCAGCCGTGAACGCGACTCTCGATCATCTTCGGCGCCGCGGTGCGGGCGCCTTTGTCATCTTTGCGTGTGGACTGGCAGCCGGGTGCGGAAGCGGCGACGACCTGTCGGGCCCTGAGCCTCCCGGCCAACCACCCCCGGTCGATGAAGGGATAGCCCCGAGCGCGGGGTGTACCGACGGAGTTTTGGAGCACGGGGCCCTGTACCGGATCTGTTTTCCCGCCACCTGGAACGGCGATCTGGTGCTCTACGCCCACGGCTACGTGCCGGCCCACCAGCCGGTGGCTCTCCCCGAGGACGTCATTGGTGGAACATCAATATCGGGCACCTTGACCGGACTCGGCTACGCCTTTGCTACCACCAGCTACCGGGCCAATGGCCTGGTCGCGCCAGAGGCCACCGAGGATCTCGCCGAGCTCGACGCAACGGTACGGCGGCTGTACCGGCCCGATCCCGGACGGTCTGTCATCGTCGGGTTTTCAGAAGGTGGCCTGGTCGCCGCGTTGGCGGTCGAGCAACACCCCGACCTGTTCGACGGCGCCCTGGCGGGCTGTGGTCCTGTCGGAGACTTTCAATCGCAGCTTAACTACATCGGCGATTTCCGGGCGGTCTTCGACTACCTCTTTCCCGGTTTGATCCCCGGCAACGCCGTGGATATTCCGGAAGCGGTTCGGGCCAACTGGGATTCGAGGTACGTTCCTGCCATCGTGATCGCACTCGCCGCCAACTTCGACGCGGCGCTGGAACTGATTCGCATCACGGGGGCACCGGTGGCGGGGAACGATCTCCGGTCGGTGGCCGAGACCACCGTCGGCATTCTCTGGTACGATGTCTTCGGGTTCGCGGATGCTCAGGAACGGCTCGGCGGGCAGCCTTTCGACAACTCGACTCGGGTATACGCCGGATCGTCGAACGACGAGGCCCTGAATGCGAGCGTGCAGCGCCACTCGTCCGACCCGGCGGCAGTGGCCGGACTCTCCCGATTCCAGACCTCCGGGAATCTTCAGGTTCCCCTCTCGACCCTGCACACCACCGGCGACCCGATCGTGCCCTTCAATCAGTCGGAGTTATATGGCGAGAAGGTGAGCCGGGCGGGGAAGGCCCAGTTCCTCGGGCACCAGACCATCGACCGGCATGGTCACTGCGCATTCGAGGGCATTGAGGTCCTGAGCGTGTTCACGGCGCTCATGGAGAGAGTGCGGGCTCGTCCGGCGGCCACGCTCATGGCCCTGGCCCCTCCCTGATGCGTCTGGGCATTATCTCCGACACCCACGGCCTACTGAGACCGGAGGTCTTTGATGCCTTTGCCGGCGTGGACCATATTCTCCATGCCGGCGATGTAGGCAGCCTCGACCTGCTCGCGGAGCTTCAAGCCCTCGCGCCGGTGACCGCGGTCTATGGCAATACCGACGGTCCCGAGCTGCGCAGGGCGCTTCCCGACGTCGCTACCCTGGAGCTCGACGGCTTCGACATCGTGGTCATCCACGGCGATCAGCTCGGCTCTCCCACCCCGGCCGCGCTCAACGCCGCCTTTCCTGAGGCCCAGATCATCGTCTTCGGCCACACCCACCGGCCGCTGCTGACCTTGGTAGACGTGGTGGTGACGGTCATGAACCCCGGCGGTGCCGGCCCCCGCCGGTTCAATCTTCCTCCCTCTGTTGGAATCATGGAGCTGGAGCCCGGCATTCCACCACGCGGACGCTTGCTTCCCCTTCTGGACTTCGACCCGGAGTAGCCGGTGCTCGCGGCGATAATCTGTGTGCTTCAGGTTGCGGCTCCGGAGACGCTGCTGATCAGACCGATCCGGCGTCCGCCGCCTCCCGGCATCGCGATCGACAGCGCCCGCTACGGTCCCCCGCAGGTTCGTATTCCCACCCGCCAGGGGACCGCGCTGGTCTGGCTGCTGCGTGCCTCGGACACCGTTCTTGTGGCGGCGATCATACCGGACTCTACGCCCTACTGGGGCGATGACTTCGTGCTGAGCATTGACATTAAGGGAGACGGCGGACCGAGCCCGCAGCACG
>DATMDQ010000021.1:0-21075 GCA_035557715.1 Gemmatimonadales bacterium | reverse complement strand
CTGTTCGCCACCTTTGCATTGGGCATGTTCTGGCGCCGCACCACCGGCCACGGCGCCTTCGTCGGTCTCCTCTCCGGGACCATCGCGGCAGCGCTCCACCATGGGCTCACACTGCCTGCCGGGGCCCAGCCCGGGGTCAAGGGTGGGTTCTTCGGTCTGCTGCATACATACCCCAGCGAGCTGGCCCAGACCTTCTGGACCGCGATCATCGCCTGGACAACCTGCCTGGTGGTGACCGCGCTCGTGAGCCTTGGCACCCGTCCCAGGCCGGCGGAGGAGTTACGAGGATTAGTGTACTCTCTGACCCCACGGCAGACCGACCAGGGTCTCACCTGGATCCGCCGCCCGTGGGTCCTGGCGGTGGCGGTGCTCGTACTGACAGCAGCCCTGAACTTCGTATTTTTCTAGGAGTTACGGTGAGCAGTTCAAGTGGTTTGGACATACGGGTCCCGATCGGTGGCTTGTTTACCGCTCTTGGCCTGCTGCTGGGCGGCTACGGGTTGGCCACCGCTGGCGATACAACCCACTATGCCCGCTCCCTCTCGGTAAACATCAACCTGTGGTGGGGGCTGGTTATGCTCGGGTTCGGGTGTCTACTGCTGCTGGCGGCCTCGCTGGGGCGCCGGAGAGCCGAGACGGAGGCGGTTGACGGGCTCCCTGGAAAGTGACACTATGCTCCACCCACCGCAGTAGTCGCCCGTTCGTTTGTGAAGTGCGCTTGATCGCGAAATCTCGAGAATCTGGAGGATGCCGCCATGATCTGGAGCTCCCGTTTGGCTCGACTAACATCCCTGGATCGCCTTCTCTCCATAACGACCGTCCTGCTGCTCCTTCTGCTCGTCGGTCGAACATCGACCGCCGCCGCGCAGGGGGACCAGACCGGCAGCATCGCCGGGACCGTGGTAGACGACCAAGGTACACCGCTCGGCGGGGCCCAGGTGGCTATTCCCGGCACTACGATGGGCACGCAGACCCGCTCCAACGGTGAGTACGTGCTCCAGCGAGTTCCCGCCGGCAGCTATTCCCTTCAGGGGCGCCTGCTCGGGTACCGGCCGGAGTCGGCACCGGTCGAGGTGGGAGTTGGACAAAGGACCGTCCATAACTTTACCCTCCGCCGGGACCCGCTCCAGCTCCAGACCATGGTGGTCACCGGCACCCAGTCGCCGCGCATGAACCTGGATGCCAGCGTCGCCGTCACCACTCTCACCGCCAGCGAGATCGACGCCGCGGCGCCGCGGAGCACCACCGAGATGCTGCGCTACGTCCCCGGCTTCACCCGGGTCGAGAGCTCCGGTGGAGAGGTGAATCAGAACATCACCATGCGCGGCATCCTTGGCGTGGAGTACGTCGCGTTCCTGGAAGATGGCTTGCCCGTCTTCCCCACCATGCACACCTTCTTCATGAACGCCGACAACCTCTTCCGCTATGACACCAATATCGAGCGGATGGAGGTGGTCAGGGGTGGCAGCTCACCGCTGTTCGGGTCAAACACCCCGGGCGCGATCGTGAACTTCATCAACAAGTCCGGCGGACCCGAGTTTGGGGGGACGATCCGGGCCACCGGAGCTTCTCAGGGACTTGCCCGGTATGATATGAACATCGGCGGGCCGCTGGGAAACGATTGGCGTTTCAACGCGGGGGGGTTCTACCGCTACGACCACGGGGTGCGTGACCCAGGATTCCCCGGCATCCGAGGCGGTCAGCTCAAGGCGAGCATCACTCGCCTGCTCGACCAGGGCTACCTTCGGTTCTCGGTCAAGCACATCGACGACCGCAACCAGTTCATCCTTCCGCTTCCCTTTACCAATGCCGCCGATCCGGAGTACGTGCCCGGTTTTGGCAACTATGGATCGATGAACACGCCCGAGGGTGTGGATATCAGAGTGCCAACGCCGAACGATCCGCTGACGCTGCCATTGGAGAATGGGCTCAAGACCAGGGCCACCTGGTTCACCGCCGATGTGTCCGTGGACCTGTCGGAGGACTGGCACCTGCAGAACATTGCCCAGGTCATGCAAAACAATCAGGAGTGGAACGCCATACCCAGTGGTAACCTGTTCACGGCGACAGACTACATCACGGCTCCCACGGGTTCGGGCGGACTTGGTTTCGCACCCGGGAGCACCGGCCAGTTCTTCTTTACCAACTTCGATGATCCCCTGGGAAATCCGCTTCCCTTCGACACCCCGAACGCACTGGTTGCCGCCCAGGGTGAATGGCACATTGCGAAGCCCATTTCGGCGGTTCAGAATCAACTCTCGTTGCGGCGGAGCTTCGGGAAGCATTCACTGTCGATCGGCGGATACTTTGCGAACTATACCCAGGACAATAACTGGTTCTTCACCGATATCCTGACCGACGTCCGGGACATTCCCCGCTTCCTCGACCTGGTGGTTACGCCTGCAGGGGGCGGAGCACCGGTGAACATCACCCAGAACGGATTCCGGAAGTTCATCTCCAACTACGTCAATGGAAGCGGACAAACCACCATCGTCTCGGGAGTGGTGGGCGGCGAGGTCCAGCTTACCGAGCGGCTGCGGGCCGACCTGGGCGTCAGGGTCGAGTACAACGACTTCGTTCAGAGCTCGGAGAATGCCTCACCAGTGGATCTGGATGCAAATCCAGCCACGCCGTACGATAACATCACCTACGGCAACAACAGCTTCCGGCACTTCAGTCGGAGCATCACCGACTGGTCGGGCTCGGTCGGACTCAACTACCGGGTCAACGACGAATTCTCGGTTTATGGCTCAGGGGCGCGGGGGTACAAGATGCCCGCGCTCGACGAATTCCTCAATGCAACCGCCCAAGCCCAGGTGGACCTGTTCGACTCGCGCGACGTGGTGTCCGGCGAGGTGGGCGTGAAGTACGCCTCGGGGAGGGTGGGCGTAACGGTGAACGGCTTCTACACCAACCTCAAGAACATCATCGGCCAGGGCGCGGTCATCGATCCGGTCACAGGGGCAACCAGCTGGCGGATCACCACCGATCCGGAGGCCCGGTCTTACGGTGCCGAAGTCGAGGCCTTCGTCACGCCGGTCGACGGACTTCAGCTCATTGGCAGCGGCACCTTCCTCAAGGCCGAACAGGGTCCGGGAATCGACAGTCTTGTCGGCGAACGGCTTGGTGGCGTACCGACCTATGTTGGCAACCTGGCAGCTCTCTACTCGCCTCGACAGGCAGCCGGCCTGTCGTTCAAGGCCGACTGGCATTCGGTTGGCTCACGGTTTACTGAGTCCCCGCGAGACCGATTCACCGGCGCCAAGCTGCCAGCCTACAATTACTTCAACTTTGGAGTGGGCTACGCCCTGCCGGGCGCCGGCGCCAGGCTTAACGTGGATGTGTTGAACGCATTTCAGAGCATAGGCCTGGAGGAAGGCAATCCGCGACTGGTGGCCGGCGGCGGAACTTCTCTTTTCTTCGCCCGGCCCATCCTGCCCCGCCGGGTGCAGGCGTCGATCGAGTATGATTTCGGAGGCGGTAGGCAGTAACGCACTAGTAACCGCGACGATTACCAGCACCGGCGGCGGGCCACTGTGGCCGCCGCCGGTCTGCTACAGGAGCATGGAATGAGAGCAACCGCGACGCTGCTCGCGGCGCTGTGGGGGACGCCGGCGTTGCTCGGCGTTCCTCTGGGGGCGCAGCAGGCTGCCACGCCGGACTCTACGTTTCTCCTCAGCACCGGCAACCCCCGTCGCTCACCCTCCCCGTTCATTGGGAATGGACGCCTGGGTGTCGTGATCCCGCCGCTCGGCATCGGCCCCTCGGCGTCCTACCGGGCCGGCCTGTACGAGGAGGCGCCGGACGATGTGCCTCGCATCGTCGCCATCCCCGCCTGGAATGCCACCGCGGTATTCGACGGCAACCGCTGGATCGACATGAAGCCGGCACCGGACAGCGCGCTGCGGTCCTACCGGCAGTTGGTCGATATGCGGACCGGGACTGCCCGCACCAGCTACACCTGGGTCAACGGGGGTCGCAGCACCTCGGTGCGAATCGAGACCTTCGTCTCCCGGGCCGACCCGAATCTGGCGGCTATGCGGCTGGATCTGACGCCCCAGCACGCCGGCCGGATGCGAGTGCGATTTGGTCTTCTGGGCTGGCCTCCTCCCCGCCGCCTGGCGCTGGCCAAATTGACGCGATCGGACCCGGCCTGGAAGCCCGCCGACGTCTGGTATCCCGGGCAGATGGTGGTGCGCTCCCGGAGCGCAGTCCCCGAGCCGCGCGGCGCGCTCCTGTCGATGACCTCCACCCCGGTGGGCCGGACCACCGTGCTGGCCCAGACCCTCGCCATCACCTGGTCCCTGGATCTCCCCGAAGCGACCACGGCCACCACCGCCTCGGGCGACACCGCGCTGGTGGAGATAGCCTTTGATGCGTCCCCCGGCCGCACCTATAGCTTCACGCAGGTAGCAAGCGCCGTGACCTCGAATGAAGCGCAGCGCCCGCTCGAGCGCGCTACCCAGGAGGCAGTTGACGCTCGCGCTCGTGGATTCGAGCGGCTCGCCGCCGATAACGCGCGCGCCTGGCTGCGCCGGTGGGAAACCGATATCGAGGTCGAGGGCAGCCCCGAGCTGCAGCGGGTGGTCCGTTCCATGCTTTTCTATCTGCTGTGCAGCGCGGACTCGGGCACCAGGCTCGGCATACCACCGATGGGACTCTCCAGCGCCGGGTACTACGGGCACATCTTCTGGGACTCCGATACCTGGATGTTCCCCTCGCTGCTGCTTACCCATTCCGACATCGCGCAGTCCCTGGTGGTCTTCCGGGGACGGACGCTCCCGGCCGCCCGTGCGAATGCGCGCGCCAACGGATTCCGCGGCGCCATGTATCCCTGGGAAGCGGATGAGCGCGGCGAGGAGACCACCCCCCAGTTCGCCATCCAGAATGCCCGCTCCGAAATTCACGTGACCGGCGACGTCGCCCTGGCACAATGGCAGTACTACCTGGCCAGTGGAGACTCCACCTGGCTGGCCGACGAAGGCTTCCCCGTGATCCGGGAAACCGCCGACTTCTGGGTCAGCCGCTCGACCTGTGATGCGCCCGACGAACGCTGTCACATCGAGAACGTGGTCTCGGTGGCGGAGGGGCTGATCGGCGTCACCGACGACGCCTATACCAACGCCGTCGCCCGGAAGAACCTGGAGATTGCGGCGGCGGCCAGCAGGCGCCTGGGCAAGCCGGCTGATCCGCGCTGGGGCATGCTCGCCTCCAGGCTGCACCTCCCCTACGACTCGGTGAGCCATTTCTTCCGCACTTACGAGGGCGCCCCCGATTCGACCCTGGGGTGGGTCACCCCGCTCCTGAGCTATCCTCTGGCTGTTCCCATGAGCCCGCGCGCCAAGCGGGCCCAGCTGGAGCAGGCCTTCGCGCAGCTATTGAAGGAGGGTCCCGGCGCCATGATGGGCTCCACTATCCTCGCGGTGGGTGCGGCGGAGCTCAACGATCGGGCAATGGTGGACTCCCTGCTGCCCTTCAGCTATCGCACCCATGTGAAGGGTCCATTCCTGATGCTCTCGGAGACGCCGACCAACGACGCGGTGAATTTTGTGACCGGTGCCGGCGGCTTCCTGCAGCAGGTGATCTACGGCTGGACCGGGCTGCGGCTGGGTGAGCGTGGGCTGGAGCAGGCCTTCCGACCGGTGCTTCCGTCGAGCGTCAAGCGGCTCGTGCTCCGGAATATTCAGGTGCGCGGCAAGCGCTATGACGTCATTGTGGATGCATCCGGACGGCGCATCGTCCCGGCCCAGCCGCCGGCCCAACGATGAGTCTTCAAGTGGTGGGCCTGGGCTTGCTTCTCATTGTGCCGTGTAGCAGTGACCTCGTTGCACAAAGTCCGCGACCCGAACGACAGGTGCTCCCCGTCCTCGACTTTCCCGAGCCGGGGCTGGACGACACCGCCTCCTATCAGGGGTACCAGACCCGCTTCTATCGCGACTCGAAGCAGAACACGGTCCAGGTCTACCTCGAGCCCAAGGGCGGACGAGTCGTGACCCTGTGGGCCGATGCCGCCAACGAGAGTGCCGGGTTCACCGTGCGTGACGCCGCGGGCCGCGCGACACGCATGTCCTGGGGAGCCCCGGCGGCTGAGGTCACCGATAGTGCCGCCCAGCGAAGCATCGAGTACCGGCTCCAGGCCGATGCATCGCACATCCAGGTGGGTGGCTTTCTCCTCGGCACCATGCGGGTCGAGCGTGATTACCAATACGGCAAGCGCCATTTGCAACCGTTGCCTCTCCCACCGTTCCGCGTCGCCGAAGAATCGCTGCTCGTGGCGGATGTGAGCCGGCTGCCCGCCGCGGAACGGCAGCGGCATCTCGAGGTTCTCCGAGCGGACGACACCAAGATGCTGAGCTCACGGCTCATGCCGGCCGTGACGTCCCGCTGCTCAGACGTCCACTGCAGCGTGCGGGTCGAGCGTCGTTCGCTCGATGGGCGCAACCGGCTCATGCTGGAGCTCGGGGTGGACCCCCGCCGGGCCAAAGTCGAGGTCCATGGGGAAAACGTTACGATCCGGACACAGCCGGGCAGTCCCATCGCCTTTGCCGTGAAGGTCACTACCGACGCCGCACCACTTACCCCCCTCACGCGAGCTGAGATCTTCAATTCGAAGTTCCTGACATTCCTGGCCGAGGCAGCCGCCGCGACCGATAACGCCGGCCGGATTCGCCACCGCCGGATGGAGCGCCAGGTGCGGGGGGTCGAGCTGCTGAGCTCGAAAGAGAAGCTCATGGCCGGCCTGCCCAACTTCGCTACCTACTTCGGCCGTGACATGATGATGACCGTCCTCATGATGCGGCCCGTGTGGACAGCGGGAATGTCGGAGCACGTCATCGCGAGCGTGCTCCGGAAGCTGGGCCCTAACGGTGACGTGAGTCATGAGGAGGCCCTCGGCGGTCAGGCGATCCGGGAGAACGCCGTGGTCTACGACTCGCTCGTCAAAGGGTACTTCCGCGCCAGGCAAGCCGGGCGGCGGCGACAGGCCGATAGCCTGCTGGCGCAGGCACACGGCGTTCTCGGCGAGCTGCAGAAGACCCGCGAGAACTATCACATGATCGATGACGAGTTCCAGCTGCCCGTGCTGGCGGCGCGATATCTCACCGATTCCACCGTTAGCTCGGATCAGAAACGGGCCTTCCTGTACGACAGCTCCGACGGACGAGGTCCCCGGCTGGTGCTCCTCATGCGCGAGCTGAATCTTCTGGCGACCTGGACTCGCCCGTATGCGGAAAACCCTCGGGCTACCAACCTGGTCAGTTTCCCCAAGCGCGACGCCACCCACTGGCGCTCCGCCAGCTGGCGCGACAGCGATGCCGGATACGCGGGTGGCCGCTTCGCGATGGACGTCAACGCTATTTGGGCTCCCCAGGCACTGGAATCGATCGGGCTGATTCTGGCCGCACTTCCGAAGATTGGAATCGACAGTCAGCCCACCGCGTACCTGGCAAATCCTGCTTCGCTGACCCGGGCGATTGAGACCTGGAAGGGAGCGCGACGGCACTTCGAGGTAACCCTGAGCCCGGCGGAGGTGCAGAAACGAGTCACAGCCAAGCTGGCCTGGCTTCCCCCAGCGGAGCGGCGCTACTGGCAGACGCACACCGCCGAGGGCGGCGTGAGAGGTTCACTCTCCTTCCTCGCACTCTCGCTCGACGCCGCCGGGATGCCCATCCGAGTGGTCAACACCGATCCTGCGACGGGCCTCTTCCTGGGCAGCACTACCGAGCCGAAGATGGTGCTGCGAGACGTCGCACCCTTCACCCGTCGCTTTCCCGTGGGTCTCCTCATAGACAGCTTGGGACCGGTGGTGGCGAACGACGCGTATGCCCCTCGTCAGATATGGGAGCGCTTCAAGGCCGACCTCTACCACTCGCCCAGGGTCGTCTGGGGGCGCGAGGTGAATCTTCTGTTTCTGGGGCTGGCCAACCGGATCACCGCGGCCGCGAGAGACCCGGCTCTCGGCCCTTACGTCAGCGCCCTGCATGAGGCGCTCGAGAGCACTACGAAAGCGGTTGACGCGTCCGGCCTGGGTTACAATGAGCTGTGGAGCTATCGGATCACGGGAGACCGGCTAAGGCCCATCAGGTACGGCACCAGCTCGGATGTGCAGCTCTGGAACACGACCGACCTGGCCGTGGAGTTCGTGCTCTCGCAGCTGCCCCGTTAATCCTCAGTCTGGTCCGAAGCCGCATCCTCCCGCCGCGCCAGAAACAGGAAAGGCAGCGCTACCATCTGGATGACGGCGCTCACGACATAGGCTGCGGGGTAGCCTCGGAGATCCGCCAGTCGTCCCAGCGCCGGCTGCGCCACCACCCCTCCGGCTGACCCCATCAGGTTGTCGAACGACAGCACTGTGGCGCGTTGCTCGGAGGGAATAATCCCGTTCAGGTAGGCTTGGCGAATGGGGACGACCATGGAGAATGTCAGTCCCCAGACAAACAGCAGAACGATCGCGACCCAGAAGGTCGACGTGAAGCCAAGCAGCGCCAATGCCCCGGTGCCCATCCCTGAGGCCAGAATGAGTGCGTGGGTTCTTCGGCCAACCACCCGGCGGACTCGGGGCGCGATGACGCCGGCAAGCATCTCCGTCCCCGCGAATACGGCCGCCGCCAGCCCGGCAACACCGAACGCCTTGGGGTCGCCATAGAGCTGGAGCAGATACGGCTGGAGCGCGTAGAACGCGAACATGTTCACACCTCCGGAGCACAGCCCGGCTAGCATGAGCCATCGCACCGGCGGTTTCCGCCACCCACCATCAATGGATGAACGCAGGACCTTCCGAATCTCCTCCATCGGCCGCTTACCCCGGGCCGGTGAAAACCCGAGGTCCTTCATCAGGAAAAAGGCTGCCACCAGCGTTACGGCGAGCACCAACGACCGCAGCACATACGGCACGCCCAGGTTGGTTACCTGGGCGATGAGTCCGCCGGCAACGGAGCCGGTCAGCATCGCTGCACCCCCCACGATCTGGCCTCTCGCCAGTACCGATTCGAGGCCCTCCTTGAGGCCGCTGAAGGCCAGAGCATCGGCCAGCCAGGCCTCGGTGGCCCCGGAGAAGAAGGTGAAGCCGAGGCCGAGGAGGACAGAAGCGATCGCCCACCCCCAGAGAGGCGCGTGAGTGCGCCACATGACGAGATAGAGGAGTGTGGAGACCAGCAGCGTAGCCGCGCCAAGCAGATAGGAATACCGTCTGCCCCAGATATCGGCGAGCACTCCGGTTGGGACCTCGAAGATCACCATCCCGGCGAGGAAGAACGCGTTAGCCGCGAACGCCTGGGCATTACTGAGGCCGGCATCGAGCAGGAAAAGCGTGTTGATGCCCCAGATGAAGGACGCCGCCAGGGTGGACAGCAACGTCAGCAGCAAATAGATGCGCTGCACCCGCCTGGCCTGTTCGGTCATTGCGAGCCGCTCACCCCATCCTTCGTCCGGTCTCAACCTCGAACCAATGGAGTCTCGCCCGATCAAACTTTACTCCCACCACCCGCTCCTCCTCGATCGCGGGCTCGGGGGGCGCCACCACCCGCAGCTCGGCGCCATCACCCTTGGTGCCCAGGCGCAGGTAGACCAACAGCTCACTGCCCCTCGACTCGACCACGTCCACCCAGGCGTCGGCATCGCCCGCCCCCTCCGCCACGATGGTGAGGTCGTGTGGCCGGATGCCCAGCGTCGCCCCAGCTGGTCCCTGACCCACGCCCGCCACCGCGCCTCCCGGCAGAAAGTTCATCCCGGGCGACCCCACGAACTCCGCCACGAAACGGTTGGCCGGGCGGCGATACAGCTCCATGGGAGGCGCCACCTGTTGGAGAAACCCGTCCCGCATCACTGCGACCCGCCAGCCCAGGGTCATGGCCTCTTCCTGGTCGTGGGTGACGTAGACGACGGTGGCGCCGAGGCGGCGATGTAAGCGCGCCAGCTCGGCGCGGGTCTCCACCCGCAGCTTGGCGTCGAGGTTGGACAGCGGCTCATCGAACAGGAACACCTTGGGTTCCCGAACGATGGCCCGGCCCAGCGCGACCCGCTGCCGTTGCCCGCCGGAGAGCTGCGCCGGACGCCGAGCCAGCACCGGGTCGAGGCCGAGTGCGCGCGACGCTTCCTGCACTCGTTTCTCGATCACCTCGGCCGCGGTACCACGCATGCGCAGGCCGAACGCGAGGTTCTCTCGCACGGTCATGTGGGGATAGAGCGCATAAGTCTGAAAGACCATCGCGATGTCGCGGTCCTGCGGCGGCAGCGAGGTCACGTCGCGATCTCCGATCAGGATCCGGCCCGAGGTGGGCGTCTCCAGCCCGGCAATCATCCTTAAGGCCGTGCTCTTGCCGCAGCCCGACGGTCCCACCAGGACCATGAACTCTCCGTCGCGGATCTCCAGGTCGAGCCCCTTGGCGGCTACGTGACCGTTGGGATAGGTCTTCCCGACACCCTCCAGACGAACCAAAGCCATGATTACCCTTTCACCGCGCCGGCGGTGAGTCCCTGCACGATTCGGCGCTGGAAGGCGAGGACCAGGAGCGTCACCGGCAACGTGGCGATGACGGCGGCAGCGAGAATCTGGCCCCAGGGGACCTGGTATTGTCCCCGGAAGAGCGCGATGGCGACGGGGACGGTTTGACGCTCCGGCCCCAGCGTAAAGGAGAGCGCGAAGAGGAACTCATTCCAGCTGTAGACGAAGGTCAGAATCGCGGTGGTGGCGATGCCGGGCACCGCCAGGGGAACGATTACCTCCCAGAACGCCCGCAGCCTGCCGGCCCCGTCCACCATCGCCGCTTCCTCCAGCTCGCCCGGAAGCTGGCGGAAGAACCCCACCAGAAGCCACACCGTGAGGGGCATCGCGAAGGTCAGGTAGGGCAGCACCAGGCCGGGATAAGTATTGATGAGATGGAGCTCCCGCAGCAGGAGATACAGCGGCGAGACCACCGAGATCTGGGGAAACATGCCCACGGCCAGAATGGACCCGAGAAGGAACGCCTTGCCCCTGAACTCGAGCCGGGCGAGGGCGTAGGCGCAGAGGGCCCCGAGCGATACGCAGAAGATGGTCGTGGCGCCGGCGACGATGAGGGAGTTCCGGATGGGGAGCCAGAAGCTTCGCTCGGTAAACAGCGCCCGGTAATGATCGAGGACGAGATTCCTCGGCAGGAGCGAAGGCTCCTGAAACAGCCGGGACTCGGGTGTGAAGGAAGAGAGAATTGCCCAGTAGAAGGGAAAGGCACTGGCTCCCACCAGCATCGCGAGGACCACGGCCGGCCACCATCCCCGACCCCTCAACGCTTGCCTCCGGTCAGCTCGGCGCCGAGCAGCTTGATGTAGAGGATGGCAAGAGAGAAGGTGATCAGAAATACGATCACCGAGAGCGCCGAGCCGTAGCCGAACTGCAGATTCTGGAGCAGCGCATTGAAGGTGTATAAGGCGATCGGCTCGGTAGAAGTGCCGGGCCCTCCGCCGGTCAGGGCATAGATCAGGTCGAATACCCGAAATGCATCCAGAGTGCGGAAGATCAGCGCCACCAGGATGGCGGGCTTGAGCAGTGGCAGCGTCACGTGGCGGAACTGGCGCCAAGCCGAAGCGCCATCGATGCGCGCGGCTTCATAGAGCGAGGCATCGATGTTCTGCAGGCCGGCCAGCAGCAGCAGCGCCACGAAGGGCGTGGTCTTCCAGACGTCGGCCAGGATGACCGGCACCCAGGCCCCCGCCGGATGGATGAACCAGACCAGCGGCTCTTTCAGCACGCCGAGGCCGACCAGCACGCTGTTCACGATTCCGGTTTGCCCCTCGAACATGAACCGCCAAAGCAGGGCCGACACCACGGTCGGGATGGCCCACGGAACCAGCACCGCGGCCCGTACCAGGCCTCGGCCGCGGAAGGCGCGGTTCAAGGCCAGGGCGAGCCAGAGTCCGATGAGCAGCTCGAGCCCCACGCTGGTGACGGCGAAGAACGCGGTATGCCCGAGCGCGGCCCAGAACCGCGGGTCGCCGAGCGCCTCGACATAGTTGTCGAGTCCCACGAACGGCTTGCCCAGCCACGGCATCCGGAGGTCGTGCAGGTGGAGCGATTCCCACACCGTCCAGACCAGCGGAAACAGCGCAACGAGCAGGATGGTTAGAGCCGCCGGAAGTACGAGCGCCCAGGCTGCGCGGGCCTCCTGGCGCTCCATGCTGGTCCTCGGATCAGCGACGGGCAACCGGCTCTCCCGTGCCCAGACCGGCCCGGTTCAGCACTCGCTGCATCTCGGCCTGAGCGCGGGCCAGCGCCGCAGCCGGCTCGGCCTGCCGGGTCAGCGCGCGATGGAGATTGATCTGCAGGATCTCTGAGAGCTGGGTGTAGATTGGCGTGACTGGCCGGGGCACGGAATACTCGATGATGCGACGAACCGTCGCCGGCGGGATGGCGAGTCCGGATGCGAGCTCGGGATCGTCGTAGAGGGCGGTCCGGGTGGGAAACTGTCCCACCACCTCCGCGCGCTCCCGCATCTGCTCCGGCTGGGTGAGATAGTCGATCACGGCCCAGGCCGCCTCGGGATATTCCGTGCGCCGGTTGATGGCCAGCTGCGCGCCGCCTATCGCCGCCGTGTGCGTGCCGCCCGGCCCCGCCGGCATCGGCGCCACCGCGAACTTCCCCGCCACGCGGGACTCAGCGCTGTCCTCCATCAGCGGAAAGGCGTAGGGCCAGTTCCGCATGAAGGCAGCCTCCCCGTTCTGAAACGCGAACCGGGTCTCCTCCTCGTGCCAGGTGAGGGCTGTCGTGGGCACCACGCCGTGCCGATAGATCTCGTCTCGCATTTCGGTCAGGGCCCGGAGCCCGGCCTCGGAGTTGACCACCACCCGGCCGCCTTCGAGAATGCGCCCGCCGTACGCGCCAAGATACTCGAGGAATGTGGTGATCAATCCCTCGTACCGCGCGCCCTGCCAGACGAACCCATAGCGCGGGCCACCCTTCTGCCGGACCCGCTGAGCCTGCTGAACCAGCTCGTCGAAGGTGGCGGGTGGCTGTTTCATCAGATCGGTCCGCCAGTACAGCATCCCCACGTCGGCAAACCAGGGCAGCGCATACAGGCTGTCCTGCCACCGGTTGGCCGCGATGGTCGAAGGGAAGAAAGCGGCGGTATCGGGTTGGAACCGGTTGAGGGGAAGGATCCATCCTGCTGCGGCAAACTCCGGTGTCCAGATCACGTCCAACTGGAGAATGTCAGGATCGCTGGCCCCGGCGTTGAGCCATTGCACGTAGAGCTGATGCTTCTGATCGGCCCCATCGGGCGTTACCCGCTGGACGACCTTGATTCCCGGGTTCTCCTTCATGAACCGGGCGAGCTGCCGAACCAACACCCGGCCCTCCGCACCCAGCGCGCTGATGGGAAAGGTGACGACTGCCGGTCCGGGCAGCTCGCTACCGCCCCCGCACCCAAGCGCGAGCAGGACCGTGATGAGCGCACAGGTCACCCACCGGCAAGACAATCGGGGATCTCCTCGATGGAAATTCGTGCTGCGGGAAGGCCTCCGGCACCGCTTGTATACTGGTGCAGGACCGGCCGGTGCGCCAGCCGTAGGCCTAGCCAGATCCAGGCAGCTACCGCACGTTAGGGACTCTATCGCGCAGCGTGATGATCGCGCAGGACCCATCCGGGAGGTCGCCCATGCCCACGTACATTTCCCTGCTCACCTACACGCAGCAAGGCATCGCCGGCATCAAGAAGGGGCCGGAACGGCTGGACGCCGCACGGAAGGCCTACAAACAGGCTGGAGGAGAGCTGAAGGCCTTCTATGTAACGCTTGGGCACTACGACGCGGTGGCAATCGCGGAGCTGCCCGACGACACGGCGCTGGCCAAGATGGTGCTGGGACTGGGGGCGATGGGGAATGTGCGGACGGAGACCCTGCGGGCCTTCACCGAGACGGAGTTCCGGAAGATCGTGGGCGAGCTGCCCTGATTGGCTCCTACGGGGTTTACCCCTGCTCAGTCAGCCGAAGCTGGTGTGGCTGCTGACTCTGGATGTGGTTTGAACATCCGGCGCCAGACTTTCTCGGTCATCCACGAGCGGAAGTTGTCCAGGATCTCGTAGACGGTAGGGATCACCAGCAGCGTGAGCAGCGTCGAGGTGATGACGCCGCCGATCACGGCTCGCCCCAGCGGGGCCCGAAAGTCCGCTCCCTCTCCCCTGCCCAGCGCCACCGGAATCATGCCGGCGATCAGGGCGATGGTGGTCATCATGATCGGGCGGAGCCGAATCCGGCCCGCCTCGATCAGCGCTTCCCGTAATGGTGTTCCTCGCTCGTGCTCCCACTTGGCGAAATCGATCAGCAGAATCGCATTCTTGGCCACGATGCCCATCAAGAGGATCACCCCGATCAGGCTCATGATGTTGAGGGTGTCGCGGGTGATGATCAGCGCCAGCACCACACCGATCAGCGAGAGCGGCAGCGAGATCAGGATGGCCAGTGGATCGAGGAACGAGCCGAACTGGATCACCAGGATCAGATACATCAACAGCACGGCCGCACCGAGCGCGGTGAAGATGCGGGTGAACACCTCCTGCTGGTCTCGCGCTTCCCCGCCCTGGGTGATGCGATATCCCGGGGGGAGCTGGAGAGTCTCGAGCGTGGTGTTGATGTCCTGGGTGACCTCGGTCAGCGAGCGTCCCTGCACGTTGGCTTGAACGTTGACCACGGTCTCCCGGTTGAGGTGGTTGATCTGCGCTGGACCGATTCCCTCGCGGATATGGGCCACCTGGCCCAACGGCAGCGTCACCGGCCTGCCATCCGCGCCGGGAATCGCCAGCGGCAGACGCTCCAGATCGATCGTCCGTCGCCGGGCCTCGGGCGCCAGCCGCACGGTTACGTCCCGGGTCTCGCCGGTGGGATCAACCCAGTCACCCGCGTCAATGCCGGCAAAGGCCGGCCGCAGCGACTGGGCGACTTGCGCCACCGTCACGCCGAGCGAGCCCGCCAGGCCTCTATTGAGCTCCACCACCAGTTCCGGCCGCTCGCCTCGAGTGGACAGCCCGACATCCACCGCGCCGGGGACCTTCCGCACCAGCTCCGCGGCGCGAGAGGCAAGCCGGGTCAGCACCGTCGGGTCCTGTCCCCGCATCTCGATCTGGATCTGCTTCAGCGCGCCGCCGAACCCGCTGGTGAACACCGACACGCTGGCGCCGCCCACCCGTCCCAGCTCGTGACGCAGGAGACTGCCCAGCTCGTCCTGGCTGATGTCTCGCTTTGCCTTCGGGATGAGGCGGACGTAGATCAGCGACTGGTCCACCCCCGGGGCCCGCAGCGGGATAGGGGTGCCGACCGCCGTGTAGGTGTAGGCCACCTCTTTGTGCGCCCGCGCGATTCGCGCCACCTCTTCCGACTTGAGCCTGGTGTACTCCAGGTTCGACCCCGGCGGGGTCTCGACGATCAGACTCACCTCGCTCCGATCGCTCACCGGAATGAATCCGGCACCACCGACAGTCGCCTGGAGCGCGATGGCGCCCACGAACGATCCGACCGCGATGAGCACCATCGCGAGGCGATGGTCGAGCGCCCAGGCGATCAGCCGCTGATACCGCTCCGCCTGCCGGTCGAACCAGCGATTGAAGCGATCCAGCGTGCGGGCGATCGGATTACGGCGCTCGTGCGCCTCGACCTGGGGATCGGCCCAATAGGCCGAGAGCATCGGGTCCAGCGAGAAGCTGACGAAGAGAGACACCAGCACCGCGCAGGCGATGGTCAATGCAAACGGCTTGAACCACTGCCCCGCGATGCCGTACATGAACGCCACCGGCACGAACACCGCGACGATCGAGAACGTGGTGGCGGCCACCGCCAGTCCAATCTCATCGGTGCCCTCGATCGAGGCCCGCATGTGATCCTTGCCCATCTCGATGTGGCGGACGATGTTCTCGCGCACCACGATGGCGTCGTCGATCAGAATGCCGATCGAGAGCGAGAGGCCGAGGAGAGACATGGTGTTCAGCGTAAATCCAAAGGCCCAGATGGCGATGAAGCTGGCCAGCGCCGAGACCGGCAGCGCCAGGCCGGTGATGACGGTCGAGCGCCACGAGTTCAGGAAGAGGAACACCACCAGCACGGTCAGCAGCGCGCCTTCGATGAGGGCCTCCTGCACGTTCGCCACCGCCCGGCTGACCCGCTCGCCCGCATCCTGGACGATCTCCAACTTCACGCCGGCGGGCATGGTGCTCTGCAAGCCGGCGACTCGGGAGCGGATCACGTCGCTCACCTGGGTAGTGCTGTACCCCTTGGACTTGATGACCTCGAGTCCCACAGCCTGGCGATCGTTATACAGCGCCAGGGTACGCGGCTCTTCGGTGCCGTCGTACACCTTGGCAACCTGCCCCAGCCGTATGGTCTGCCCCTGCCGCTCGGCCACAACCAGCTTGGCGAAATCCGCCGGCCCTTCAGCCCGGCCCTGCAGCCGAATGGTGCGCTCCTCCAGCTCGCCGTTCAGCCGCCCGACCGGCGCCGCCAGGTTTTGCGCCTGGAGCGCCTGCACCACCTCTGAGACGCTGACGCCGGAGGCTTCCAGCGCCTGGGGATGAACCTCGACCGTCATCTCCCGTTCGATATTGCCGACCACGCTCACCTGGGCCACGCCCGCGATTGCCCGGAGCGCACGGGCCACGCCAGGGTCGGCCAAGCGGCTCAAGGTCGTCGCTGGGACCGTCGCCGACGTGAGCGTCATGGTGATAATCGGCTGCTCCGAGGGATCGAACCGGGTGAGCACCGGCTCCTCCATCTCGACCGGCAGATCGTCGCGCTTGGTGGAGATGGCGTCCCGGATATCCTGCGACGCCTGCTGAATCGGCTTCTCGAAGTCGAAGAAAATGGTGCAGGAAGCCAGGCCGTCGGTGCCGAAGCAGGTGGACTTCTCGCCGTCCACGCCGCTGATGCCGAAGATCGCGTCCTCGATCGGGTCGATGATCTCCCGGGTAACCTCCGAGGGAGAGGCGCCCGGGTAGACGATGGTGAGACCGATCACCGGCTGCTGGATATCGGGGAACTCATCCGTGTGCAAGTTCAGCAGGGCGAAGATTCCGAACACCACCAGCGCCACCATGGCGGTAACGGTGACGATGGGCCGCTTGATGGCAAAGTCGGAGATGAACATTACCGGCTGGCCTCCTCCTCGTTGCTGATCCGGACCGCGGCCCCCTCGGTCACTCCCTGGGCCGAGCCGAGCAGCACCGTGTCGCCCGGGGAAACCCCGGAAAGAATCTCCATCAGCTCGGTGGCCTCATCCTGGACGCCGGTCCGCACCGGCACCACTCCGACCTTGCCGCCCTTGAGGCGGTGGATCACCGGCGCTGTCCCCCTGCGGTCCACTGCAGAGGTGGGCACGGCCACGGTCCGGCGCGCATCGGTGGCCACCCGCCCCTCTGCGTACAGACCCGACACAAGCGACTGTTCGGGGTTGGGGATCGCCACATAGATCCGCACCTGGCGGGTGGCCGGGTCCACCGCCGGATTGATCCGATCGATCCGGCCGGTGAAGCCCCGGTCGTAGCCGCTGACATTGAATTCCACCGGGCTCCCCACCTTGAGACGATCGATCTCCTCGACCGGGACCGTGGCCTCCAGCCGCAGGCTGCTGAGGTCGACGATGGTGAAGAGCTCCGTGCCGATCTGCACCACGTCGCCAGCATCGACCGCCCGCCGGCTGACGGTGCCGCTGATCGGCGCGCGGACCATGGTGTTGCTGAGGTTCTTCTCATTCAGGGCCAGCCGGGCCTGCGCATCGGCCAGCGCGCCCTCCGCATTGGTGACGTTCAGCTGGGCAGTTTCGAGGTCGCGCTCCGGAACCGCGCCCGCCTGGGTGAGCCGGGTGGCACGTTCCGCATTCCGGCGAGCGTTCTGAAGCGTGGACTCGGCGCTGCGGACCGCCGATTTGGCGGAGAGGTACGCGTCGCGCACGGCGTTGTCCTCGAGGTGGGCGAGGGACATGCCGCGACGTACTCGCTGCCCTTCGTCGGCGAAGGTACGCTCCACCTGCCCGAGGAACTGTGCCCTGACCTTGGCCTCGGTCTTCGCCTCCAATGATCCCGAGATGGCAGGGCCGCTGCGCAATTCCTCGAGCTTGGCCACCGCGATGTTCTCTCGGCCGATCAACACCACCGGATCCGCGACCATGGCGGTGTCGGTCGCCTTCTTCTTACACGAGACCAGCGCGAGGACAACCATCCCCACCACGGCCCAGGAACGTTGCCGCCCGAATTGAGACCGCTCCCGCATCATTGGCCTGCCGTTCCCGGTTGATTTGTTCCTGAGAAGCCGCCCCCCAGCGGCGGTTGCAGTGCAGGCTCATAGGCTGGAGGGGAGGGCGTAGACGAGGTGGAGGCCGGTGGCGATTCGCTCAGCGCTGCGCCCGCGGCCTCAGCCAGAGGGAGCGCGGGAAGGAGAACGATGCGCACCTTGGCCACCTGAAGGTCCCGAGCCGCCCGGGCCCGGCTGGCCTGGGCCTGCTGGAGCTGAATCCTGGAATCGAGGAGCTCGTTCTGGGTCGAGAGCCCCTCGCGGTAGCGAAGCTCCGCGATCTGGTAGGCCTGTGCGGCCTGCTCGACGGTGCCGGCGCTGGCCTGCCACGCGGCATCCGCGGCTTCCAGCTGGGTAGCCGCGTTCCGGGCATCGACCTCCGCCAGCTCGTGGGTCTGCTGTAACCGGAGCTCCGCCTCGCTCAGATTCGCCCGGGCCACGTCCTCTTCGCCGCCGATGCGCCCGCCGGTGAAGATGGGGACCTGCACCCCGAGGGCTACCACCCAATCGTCAATGAATCGCTCCCCGAAGGGAGAGACCTGGTCGGGATAGGCGAGGTTCACGTACTGCGATGTGAGCGCCAGTTGGGGCAAGCGCTGGCCCCGAGCTACCCGAAGCAGACCTCGCTGGGCTTCGACTGCCTCGGCCGCCTGGCGCACCGGCGCGCGGGCGGAGGTTCCGGTGTCCCCGGATGTCCCCACCACCGCCTGGAGCCGGCCCTTATCGGCGACGACGGTATCCCCGAGCTCGGTCGTGAGCGTCAGCGGCTCATCCAGGGGAATATCCAGCAGTGACTTCAGGCGGTAATACGCCAGATCCCGATCGGCACGGCGCTGAATCACGATCGGGCGTTGATTGTCACGGGTCACCCGCGCGCGCAGCAGATCGAACTCGGAGAGATTCCCGACTTCCCGGGCCAGCTGAGTCTGGCTGAGGGTGGTGTCGGCCTGGTCAAGCGTGGCCTGCGCGATGGCGAACAGGCGATCGGCCAGAGTGGCGTCGTAGTAGGCCCCCGTCACATCGAGCAGAAGCTGGGCCTGGGCTGAGGTCAATCCGATCGCCGCGCTGCGAACACCCGCGCCCGCGGCCTGCGCCTGCCCCCCTACACGACCACCGCTGAACAATATTTGTGAGAAGGACAGGCCCAGGCTGTAGGTATTGACCCGCCCGAATGGAAGATCTCTGAAGCCGGCGAATGGATCCGCCGCGCTGATGCACTCCACCGCGTTCTCCAGCGAGTCGACTCGTTGATCGATCGAGCCTGGTTGGGCCGAGAATGGGTCGCAGGCAGGCGCCAGTGGGGTGCTGTCGGGGCCGGCGTCGAGGGTGGAGAACTGACTCTGAAGGGATCGCTGATAGGATGCCGACCCGTTGAGCTGAGGGAAATACGCACTTCGGGCGCGCCGGCGATCTCCTTCCGCTCGGGTCACCCCGGCCCGGGCAATACCGATCGACTCGCTTTGCTTCTCAGCGAGCCCGAGTGCCTCGCTTAGCGTGAGCTGACGGCCCTGCCTCTGAGCGGAGGCCGTAGGTACTAAAGCCACCAGAAGCAAAAGCGAACCCGAAAGCACGAAAGGGAGCCCTCGAAAGGGCCACAATTTGGATAGCAACTTGTTCATGGATTACCCGGATTGCGGCGGCGTCCCACCCCGATCGATCGGAGGAATAGCCGCACGTATTCGTCCAGAGCCTGCTCCGGCTCGTTCCGGTACAAGTCCGGCATGATGTCGCGTCCCATGGCATCCGCGAAGAGCGCACCCATCAGCATGGCTGACGCGGCGGTCTCATCGAACTGGGCCTTGGCGAGACCAGCTTCCCGAAGACGGCGGAGATACTGACAGAGGGCCTTGGCGGCCACCGCGGGCGGGCTGTTCTGCTCAGAGAAAATTCCCGGATGCTGTTCGATCTCTCCCATGCACATCCGGATCAAGGATCTGCGCTCCCGCAGCTCGGCGATGTGAGCTTTGGCCCAGTCGCGCACTTCGCGGAACGGATCACGAGGGATCTGGGGCAGCAGCTCGGTGACAGCCGTGAGTCCTGCCCGCGTGATCGCTTCGCGAATGAGCGCGTCCTTGGAGCCGAAATGCCGGAAGAGGGTGACTTCGTTCACGCCGGCTTCGCCCGCGATGCGACGAGTGGTGGCGCCCCGGTACCCGGCCTCGGCGTAGAGACGGGCGGCGGCCTCGAGAAGTTGGCTCCGAACGGTCATGGGGTCAGTATACTGCAAGATTTTGTTGTAAGCAAGTGACTACTTACAACTACCCCTTGCGCCCACTGCAACGGCTGGTTAGCGTGTCTCTGTCGCCCCTAAGGGCGGCGCCGATAAAGGCAAACCCGTCGTGAGGCGGGGACGCAAAGCCAGGAGTCCCGAGCGCAGTCAGCGAGGGATGGTCCAGCTGCCGAAGCCGAGCCCCCTAGCTCTCTCTTCGGCCTATCCCATCCGGGATGGGCGTTTCCGTTTCAGACCCCTGCTCGCACGAGTTCGCAGTCGCCGCCCCAGGCGCTGCGTTGACGATCGATCTCGATCGGGCAGGGTGCGTCCACACTCTTCTCAACGGAGACACGAATGCGCCGCACGCTCGTTGTTGCACTGGCCCTGGTCGCGGTGGTTAACGCCCCGGCAGCGGCCCAGACCTGTTTAGGCCTTCCTTCGCACTCGAATGGCCAGATGCAGGTGACCGGGAATGCTTCCTTTACCGATCTGTCGAACAGCTTCGGCACCAGCTTCGGCTATGGCCAGCCAGCCGGAATGTTCGCCAACGCCCAGCTCGGCACGACCTCTTTCGATGGGCTTGATGGCTCCGCCATCGACCTGGGTGCCCAGGCTGGTTACCA
>DATMDQ010000020.1:0-15487 GCA_035557715.1 Gemmatimonadales bacterium | reverse complement strand
CAACTCGATGCGGGTCTCCCGCGGCGGGTTCAACCCGGTCTTCATGATGTTCGATTCCGGGTCACGCGGCAGCCGGGACCAGATCCGGCAGCTGGCCGGTATGCGCGGTCTGATGGCCAAGCCGCAGAAGAAGCTCACCGGCGGTATCGGCGAGATCATCGAGAGCCCTATCAAGTCCAACTTCCGTGAAGGGCTCACGGTGCTGGAGTACTTCATCTCCACCCACGGCGCCCGGAAGGGTCTGGCCGACACGGCGCTCAAGACGGCCGACGCCGGCTATCTGACCCGCCGGCTGGTGGACGTAGCGCAGGACGTGACCGTAACCGAGGAAGACTGCGGGACGATTCTCGGACTCGAGATCGCGGCACTCAAGGAGGGCGAGGACATCATCGAGCCGCTCCGCGAGCGCATCCTGGGCAGCGTGGCCAGCGAGGATGTCTTCGATCCGCACGAGCTGGATGAGGATGGCGATCCCAAGCTTCTGGTCGAAGCGGGCAAGCTGATCGACGAGGATATCTCCAACGCGATCGACGATGCCGGAATCGAGAAGGTCAAGATCCGCTCGGTCCTCACCTGTGAGGCCCGGCGAGGGATTTGCCGGATGTGCTACGGCCGGAACTTGGCCACCATGGACATGGTGGACATGGGCGAGGCGGTCGGCATTCTGGCCGCGCAGTCGATCGGCGAGCCGGGTACGCAGCTGACACTCCGAACCTTCCACATCGGCGGCACGTCGTCCCGCATCGCCGAAGAGGCGGAGCGGCGGGCGCGGTCGGACGGCAAGGTCAAGTACACCGAAGGCCTCGAGTGGGCCGACGTGCCGGTGGAGTACGAAGACGGCACCAAGGCCAACATCCGGGTCGTGCTCACCCGCGAGGATGAGTCGGCCTCGGACGAGAGCAAGGAAGGCATCCTGGTGGTGGATCCCAAGGACCCGAAGCGGGTGCTCAACCGCTATCCGGTTCCAGAGGGCGCGCTCCTGCAGGTGAAGGAGGGCGAGATCGTCACCAAGGGTGACAACGAGCGTCGAGCCACGATTCTGTATACCTGGGACCCGTACAACGACCCGAGCATCATCAAGGCCGATGGCGAGCTCCGGTGGAAGGATCTGGTGCCAGGCGTCACCCTCCGCGAGGAACTGGACGAGGGTACCGGGTTGCGCAGCCTGGTGGTCATGGCCGACCCCGATCGCGAGCTCCATCCGAGCGTGCTGGTGTACATGCCGAATCGGAAGGACCCGCAGGAGTACACCCTGGCGGAAGGGAGCCGCGTCATTCTAGGCTCGCCGACCGACCTCATCACCCGGGGCATGGCCGTTCCCGACGCCGCTAACCCGTGGAGCACCAAGTTCCACGTGGACGAGCGGCCGATCAACGAGGCGTGGCCGAGCAAGACCAAGAAGGAGAGCAAAGACAAGACGGTCTTCCTCAGCACTCCGGTCAAGGTGACCAAGGGCATCACGGTCACCAAGATCCCGCGTCAGGCGTACAAGACCCGGGACATTACCGGAGGCCTGCCGCGCATCGCCGAGCTGTTCGAAGCCCGGCGGCCCAAGGATCCGGCCACCATTTCCGAGGTGGACGGCGCGGTCAAGTTCGGCGAGATCAAGCGCGGCAAGCGCGAGATCTACGTGTACCCCGAGACTCCGGCCGCTCAGGCGGAGGAGACCGAGCCTCAGCTGTATGAGGTTCCGGCCGGGAAGCACCTCCGGGTGCACGAGGGCGATCGGGTGCGCGCTGGAGACCGGCTCACCGAGGGTCCGGTGAACCCGCACGACATCCTGCTCATCAAGGGGCCGCGGGCGGTGCAGGAGTACCTGCTCAACGAGGTGCAGGAGGTCTACCGGTTGCAGGGCGTGCGCATCAGCGACAAGCACATCGGCGTGATCGTGCGCCAGATGCTGCAGAAGGTGCGTGTAACCGAGCCGGGCGACACCGACTTCCTGGAGGGCGAGACGGTGGACCGGCTCACCTTCCGCGACGAGAACGAGCGCGTCGTGAAGCGGAAGAGCACCCCGGCGCAGGCCGAGCCGGTGCTGCTGGGCATCACCAAGGCGAGTCTCACGACCCAGTCGTTCATCTCGGCTGCGTCATTCCAGGAGACCACCCGGGTGCTGACCGATGCCGCGATCCGCGGGGCCAAGGACGACCTCCTCGGTCTCAAGGAGAACATCATCATCGGTCACTTGATTCCGGCCGGCAGCGGGATCTACCGCTACGCCGAGATCGATATCGAGCCGCCGGCGGGCTACGAGCCGCCGCCGCCGCGGGTCGAGGAACCGGTCGCTGGTGCCTTACCGCCGCAGCTGGCCGCGGCCGGATTGCTGGCCGACGAGGAATAACAGCGGGGGAAGCGGGGAAGCGGGGAAGTAAGAACAACAGTTTAGAACGACAAGACGGCGCCTGGGATTCCGGGCGCCGTTTTGTTTCTTTCTGTTGCTTCCCCGCCTCCCCGCTGTTATTGCTGCTTCGTATTCTTGCTCTCCATGGTCGGGATCCACTTCCCGTCTGGCCCCTGCATCTCCATTCGGAAGGTGTACGATGTGGGGGTGAGCTCGTTGATGGTCACCCGGGACTTGAACTTCTTGCCGCCCATCGTGCCTTCATCGTTATAAGTCCAGGTTTTACCACTTACGGTGCCTTTGGGGACACTGGCCATCGTCATGTTTGAGTTGTCCACGCCGTAATAGGTGTAGACCTTCTCCTCCGGGCTGTACCCCAGGATCCCGATGCTCTTGCTCGGCCCCATCGGCATGGCTCCCTCCGCGCGACAGATCACGCTGTACTTCCCGTCGAACCACTCACAGTTGTCCGTCGAGGTGAACTTTCCACCGGGACCCATTGGACCAGCCTTGAGCTCCCCTTCTGCGGTCCACTTCCCGACGAAGTAGCCCAGCCGAGCGTGCTCGGGGCCGGGCTGGGTGGCCTGAGCAGCTGCGAGCTGCACGCCGGCGACCGAGATGACGGCACAGGCACCGAGAACGCGAAATGTTCGTTTCATTTCTGAACCTCCTGTGGACGGATTGAGATATCCGCGAAGATAAAATATGGATCCTCTATCTCCAGCGGAACAGTTTGAGTGCGAGAAGAAAGCTCACCCCGAGCCAGGCCAAGATGATCCCCAGCTCGGGCGCCACGGCCTGCCAGCCTGCGCCCCGGAGGACGTTCGCCCGCAAGGCATCAACCACCGCCGTGAGCGGCAACGCCTGGATGAACGGCTGCAGCGAGTCCGGAAATCGGGAGGCGGAGAAGAACACGCCCGAGAAGATCCACATCGGCAGCATCACCAGGTTCATCAGCCCCGACGCGCCCTCCATGGTCTGCACCCGGGATGACACCAGGAGGCCCACGGAGGTGAACGCCAGCGATGACAGCAGGCAGAGGGCAACGAGAACGGTAAGCGGCCCGCGGATCGGTACGCCGAACACCAGGACGCCAAAGCCGAGCAGAAGGCCCACCTCGATGACCAGCAGGGTAAGGCGGGAGAGTACGAATGAGGCGAGATACTGGGCCCGCGACATGGGCGTGGCGATGAGGCGCTTGAGCAAGCGTTTCTTCCGGGCATCCACGATGGCAAAGCCCACACCCCAGATGCCACTCCCCATGAGGTTCATCCCGAGGAGGCCCGGCACCAGGAAGTCGATATAGCGGGAGCCCCGCTCGTGCACCACCCGGTCGCTTACCGGCACCGCGTCGGGCCGGCCGGCGGCTCGCTGTAACGCTTCGTCCACCAGCAGGCGGGCCACTCGGCTCTCCGGCCGGGTGTCGTCGTAGCGGTACTCCACCTCCCGGGGGCCCGGTACGACCACCAACGCGGCCTCGCCGGTGCGAAGCGCCTCCGCCGCCGCTGAAGCGGGCAGCACCGAGACCTGGAGATCAGGAGCTCTGCCCAACGCGTCCGCCACCCGGGCTGCGCCGCTATCCCCCGCCACGACCGCCACGCCGGTGCGCTCGGGCGTCCGGTTCCGGAACGCAATGCCGAGCCCGGCCGCCAGGAGCACGGGGAAGATAAAGACCCAGAAGACCGCCTCCGGCTCCCGGAAGAACTCGCGATAGCGCACCCGGGTGAGCTGGACCAGCGGGTGGTCGGTCCAGCGACGCCGCTCACTCATCGCGCAGGTGCCGCCCGGTGAGAGAGACGAATACGTCTTCCAGCGTCGCGGAATGGGTTCTGAGCTCGCTCAGCTGGGCGCCTTGCCGACGCAGCTCGCCCAGTAGTCCCGGCATCGCGAGATGCAGCTCTTCGACCTGGAGACGGTAAGTCCCATCCTGGTGTGCAGCGGCGCAAACCCCTTTGATCTGCCGAAGCGGCCCCTCGTCCACCGTGGAATTGCCGGCCAGCGCGAACTCCAGCACGTGCTCCGCCTTGAGCTCTGAGATGAGCTCGCGGGGCGTGCCCAGCGCGATCGGCTTGCCATGATCCACGATGGCCACCCGGTCGCACAGCCGCTCGGCTTCTTCCATGTAGTGGGTGGTGAGCAGGATGGAGCGGCCGGCGGACTTGAAGCCTTCGATCAGGCCCCAGAGCTGGCGCCGGGATTGGGGGTCGAGGCCGGTGGTGGGCTCGTCCAGGAAGAGGAGCTCGGGATCGCCCACCAGGGCGCAGGCGAGTGCCAGCCGCTGCTTCTGACCGCCTGAAAGCGTGCCGACCCGGGACTTTGCTTTCTCCCCGAGCTGCACCATATCGATGACGGAGTCCGGCGCAGGGCCCTTCCGGTAGAAGCTGCGGAAGAGCTGCACCGTCTCCTCCACCGTGAGCTTCTCCGAGAACTGGGTCTCCTGGAGCGAGATCCCGAGCCGCTCGCGCAGCTCGCGGTCGTCCTTGCCCCACCGGCGGCCGAGCACGGTCACCTCACCGGAGTCGGGCGTGTTCAGCCCTTCACAGATCTCGATGGTCGTCGTCTTGCCCGCACCATTGGGTCCCAGAAGGCCGAAGCACTCGCCAGCGAAGACCTCGAGATCGAGGCCATCCACCGCGACGACATCCTTATAGACCTTGCGAAGGTTCCGAACCTGAAGTGCTGGCTCGCCGGAAGCCGATTGCATGGGGGAATCATAACGCCACCCATCTGGGGTGGCGTGACCCCCGGATCAGTCCTTGCGGCGGCGGGACCAGCTGTTGCGCAGGGAGGTCCAGGCGTTCTGCCACTCGTCCGGCGGCACCAGGAGCACGTAGCCGACGAGCACACCGGCCATGTAGACCGCGGCCTGCACCATGGGGGAGGGATCTAAAGCAATCAAGAACATGAGTGTTACCTTGCCGTTGCGGCGGTCTGAATCATCTGTGCGCTGAGAGCCTGGGAAATCCGTTCCTTCGAATCCGCCAGATGGGCTCGGGTGTATGGATCCAGCTGCATTTGTCGCGCCATCGCTCGATCCAGCTCACCACGCAGATCAGCGAGAGTCGCCCGGGCGAGCGTGCGCGCATCTTCCGGGGTCTCCGGTAGGGGGCTCACGATCATCCGGATCAGGCTATTGAGATAGAGCCGCTGAAGATCGCGTCTGACCGATGTGATGTTGCGCGGCACTGCGGCGCTCCCGGCCGCGGGGTACGCCGCCTCGGACCAGATGGCGCGGGTGAGCGTCGCGAATAGCTCGGGAATCGCTACCGTGGGCTCATTGTCCTGCGCTCGAAGCTCCGCGTCCCGAATCCGGGCCAGGACAGCGGGGTCCAGCAGCTGTCCCAGTAGCGACGATTGCTGCGCTAGGGCCCAGGTGTGTACCGGGAAGTCGATGCGGCCGTCCGCTCCGGGCGTCGATCCCCAATGCCGCCACCGATCCGGGCCGAGCTGGCTCAACAGGTCGGGCCGGAAGCGATAGGCCTGCTCCCCGAATCCGGCCTGGGTGATGAAGGCCAGCGCCTCCCGCTGGCGCGCGGCCGGCACCGTGGTCAAGGCCGGTCTTCCCGATGGGTCGCCCCGATGATCCCGAGCCGTGGTCGCTCCACCCAGGTACTTGGTGGTGACCAGAAGCGCGTACCAGCGATCGTTCAACAGATCGCTGAAGGCGGTCCGCAAGCGGGCGTAGCTCTCGCCCGGCGCCACCATGCGGGTGTCGAGCGAATCGAACAGCCCGTTGATCAGGGTGACCCGGTCGCGGGCCCACTCCAGCGGATCGCTGGTCTGATCGTAGCGTGAGACCGTTGGATCGAGGCCGAGGCCACCGAACCCGGCATCCTCATCCGTGCCGTACAGGTGCGTCGGGTCGGCCGCTTCCCTCGCCACGGTGCGGAGGGCATTGATCTCCGCGTCGGGAGTCCAGAGCGGCGACACCGAGGACGATCCCTTCCCGTTAGCCGCCGCCAGCTCGCGCGGGCCCAGCGACGCGTAACCGTAGCGGATGGCCCAGCGATCGTAGGTGCCGATGGTGCTGGCGTGGTAATCGCCCTGCTTCTCGGGATCGAGCGAGAGCGCAGGCGGGCTGTAGTCCATCACCGACACGCCCAGTCCATTGGCCTTCGTGAAGATCCGATCGGCCAACTGGGCCTTGGTGGCGCCGGCAGAGCCGCGGAAATTATGCCGCAGTCCGAGCGTGTGCCCCACCTCATGCATGATCAACGCCTTGAGCGCCTGGCCGATGTAGCGCCGTGTGACGGTGCGGCCATCGGGGCCATTGCGGGCGGCCATCAGGGCCCGGGTCAGAGTACCCTGGCGCCGCATTCCCTCGGCGAGACTGCACAACCGGGTCTCGCCATTGAACCCGACGCTGGCCGAATCCTCGAGGAACACCGATCGGACGGCGGCGTCGGGGGCGACGTACTCGCCCGCTTCGCCACGCCAGGCCTGGATCCAGGCGGCTGAGACCAGCACATCGGCATTCAGGATCTCGCCGGTGCGGGGATCGACGTTGGACGGCCCCACCGCATAGATGCTGCGGTTGGTGGCGGTCCAGCGCACGGTGGAGTACCGGGCGTCCTCAGCGCTCCAGAGGGTGTCCTCCGGCGCATCGAGCACCTGGATCGCATTCCGAAAGCCGGCCTGCTCGAAGGCCCGGTTCCACTCGAGAATGCCGGCCCTGACCCAGGGTCTCCATTCGGTTGGAACGGTACGATCGATGTAATACACGATCGGCGTGACCGGCTCACTGACGGCCGAACCGGGATCGCGCTTCTCGAGGCGCCAGCGGTTCACATAACGAACGAAGAAGCTTTGGGCGGTGTCGCGCGAGAAATCCTTGATCGCAGACACGAAGTAGCCCACCCGCTCGTCGGCATAGCGGGGGCGCATTGGAGTAGTTGGCAGCTCGAGGAGCGAATAATGAACGCCAACCGGGATCCAGCGGTAGTCCGCCACGGCTTCGAGTCCAAGATTTCTATTGGCCTGATAGGTCAGCCGCACCTCGGCCTCGAGATTTCCCGGAAACAGACGGATTCCATCCAGGCTCGAGCGCTCCCGGTCCAGCACGATAGTGCTGGTCACCTTGCGCTGAGTGGCTACCCCCTGGAAGTAGGCGCCCAGGTCGGCCCAGTCGGACAGGAGGAAGGGTGCGACATCGACCAGGATCTCCCCGTTGTCGCGCATGGTGGCGATGGGAAACGACTGCGCGACCGAGTGCCCGAAAGAATAGTCCACAGCCCGGGCCATCGGCGTGCCCGCGGTGGCGGCAAAGCGCGGGTTCACGATGGTGAGCTCGATGCGATCGCCGGCGCGACGGAACCGGACCAGGTCTGAGCGGATCGAGGTGCCGCCGTCCAAGCCGAGCTCACCGATGCCGCGGGAGAGCTGGGTGACCAGGAGGTAGTCGCGGTCGAGCTGGCCTGGGGTCAGGGCGAGATAGGCTTTGTCGCGCTTCAGGTAGAGCGTGAAGATGCCGGTCCGGACTTCGGCTCCCTTGGTGACATCGGAAAACGATTTCCAGGGCCCATCATCGAGGCGGTTTGGCTGAAAGGCGACGGCATCCGTGGGCGCGTTTGGGGAGAGCAGCGTATCGCTCCCGATCACGGCCCGGGCAGGACTGGGAGCGTTAGCCGGTTGCTGCGCGTGGGCATTGATGGCCCCGCACCCGGCGAGCAACACGCCGAGGAACCATCGAGCTGATTGAGGCACGGCAACTCCGGGACGACAGAAGACGAGAGTGAAGCGGCCCGCGGTGGGACCAGGTCTGAGCCAGCGAGGGGCAAGTTGGGGGCCGTTCACGGAAGTGATGGTAAACGGAGGATTTCAGAGGGCTTGCGAGTCGGGAACCCTTTCAAAAAGCCAGCCCCGGGGGCAAAAAGCGGGGGGTGCAGGCGGACCCGGCTACTCGGCCGCTGTCCCGCCCATCAGGGTTCCCCTAGCTTGTTTTCGGAGTGCAACCCACGAGATTACAGGGCCTGTCCCCACCTCATACCGCCGACACCTCCTCCGTTATGCCGCGCAGGAGCGCATGCATGGCACAAAGACCTGCCGCTGCCACTGAAGTAGCTCGGCACCTCTGGGCGCGCGCCGCCGGCGACACCGACTCTCCCGAGGAGGTGGCAGCGGCAGCGGAGCGCACCTGTATTCAGCTCCGGGCAGGGCTCGGCCGTTGGATCGGGGCCATGGGCTATCGCGCGCTGCTCGATCGAGCGCTGGTCCTGATGCGGGCCGAGCATCCAGAGCTCGGGGGTTTGGCGTGCTATGGAGGAGAGGAGGAGATGATTGCAGCCGCCGTGCGGGTGCATGGCGCCCCCAAGGTAGCGGCCGGCGTGGTGGCCTTGGTGGCCGGGTTGGTCGAGTTGCTGGGCCGCATCATTGGAGACGAGATGGCGCTGCGTTTGGTGGAGCAGACTGACGTGCATACTGGCTACGATAGCGTAAGACCGAGCCCGCGCGGAGTCGTGAGCATGAAGGCAAGGGGAGCGCGCGATGCCGACGCTGAGTAAGAAGCATTCCCGGAAGCAGGCGATGCCCGACCGTCCTACGCTGGAGCTCCTGGAGACCGGGGTGCCCGGTCTGGACGAGGTTCTGGGCGGAGGACTGCCGGAGCTGTCCTTCAATCTGATCGCAGGCGGCCCCGGCTCCGGGAAAACCACCCTGACGATGCAGCTCCTGTTTGCCAACGCCACCGCGGAGCGGCCAGCCCTCTACTTTACGCTCCTCGGGGAGACCGGCTTGAAGATGCTGCGCTACCAGCAGCAGTTCGAGTTCTTCGATCCCAGTCGCGTCGGGAGGGACGTGCACTTCTTGAATCTCAGCGAGGAGGCGCTGAACGGAGACCTGGACGGCGTGCTGACGCGAATCGTAGATGAAATCGATCGACTGCATCCGGCCATGGTGGTGGTCGATTCGTTCCGGTCGCTGATGCGGTCGCGGGCGATCGACGGCTCAGACCGCGAGCTCGAGAATTTCGTGCAGCGGCTGGCGCTGCACCTGACGACGTGGGAGATCACCTCGTTCCTCATCGGGGAATACGCGGAGAACGAGCTGAGGGATCCGGTTTTCACCGTCGCGGACGGCATCCTCTGGCTTTCCCAGGAGGTGAATCGGAACTCGGTCGTCCGGAGACTGCAGGTCGTGAAAGCACGCGGCATGGCATCCATGCCCGGCATGCATACCATGCGGATGACCCGCAGCGGCGTGCAGGTGTTCCCCCGGACTCCCGAGCGGTCCGACGATGTCCACCCGACCGGAAAAGCGCGGCTGTCCACGGGAATTGCAGGTCTGGACGAGATGATGGGTGGCGGGATCCCGAGCGGGGACTCGCTGGTTCTGGCGGGCCCGACCGGCACGGGCAAGACGACGTTCGCGATGAAGTTCATTGCCGCCGGGCTCGCTGCGGGCGAGACCGCCGTGATCGCGATATTCGAGGAGCATCCGGAGGTATACCTCCAGCGGGCCAAGAGCGTCGACGTAGACCTGCGCGCGGCGGTGAAAGACGACAAGCTGCGCATCATCTATCTCCGGCCGCTCGACCTCTCGGTAGATGAGACGCTGGAGGAGATCCGAACCGCGGTCAACCAGGTGGGTGCGAAGCGCGTCGTCATCGATTCGATCTCGGGGTTCGAGATGGCGCTGGCCCCAGCCTTCCGGGAGGATTTCCGCGAGTCGCTCTACCGGCTCATCGGCGCCCTCACCGGGCTGGGTGTCACGATGTTTTCGACCGTCGAGGTGGTAGAGGGAGGGGAGGGGAGCGCCGGGCTCCAGCTCACCGGGTACCAGGTCTCGTTCCTGACCGACGACATCCTGAGCCAGCGCTATGTCGAGATCGAGGGCGAGCTCAGGAAGGCGCTGGTGGTGGTGAAGATGCGGGGCAGCCAACATAGCCGGGAGTTCCGGACCTATGAGATTACGGCCACCGGCGTACAGCTACGCGAGTCGCTCCGGGACTACGACAGCATCATCACCGGCATGCCGACCCGGCAGCTCCGTATCCCGGCCCCGCTCTATCCGGGGTTGACCGAGCAGGAGGTCCTGGTGCTCGAGATGGTGATCCGGGCGGAAGGGATGTCGTCGGCCGAGGTCGCGAAGCAGACCGGGGTGCCTCCTGCCGGCGTCGCTGGCATCCTCGAGCGCCTGGTCCATCTGCATTACTTGAGCCGCAAGGGGACCAACTACGAGGCAGAGGCGCGTCGGCGCCCGACGTGACCGTCCGCGAGCGGCAGCGAGAAGACCAGGAGCGCGAGGAGCGCTACCAGCAGCTGGTAGAGCTCGCGCCTGAGACCATCCTGATTCATGACGGCGAGCGGATTGTGCTCGCTAACGCGGCCGCGGTCCGGCTTGCGGGCGCGACCCATCGGGATCAGCTCGTCGGCCAGCCGATCGACAACTTCCTCCATCCACCCTACCTCAAGGCCGTCGAAGCCCTGCTTCTAGGGTCCAGCGAGGGGGTGAAACCGGCGCCGCCGGTACGGGACGCCTTTCGCCGGCTCGATGGCTCCGAGGTCGAGGTCGAGGTGACCGCGATCGCCTTCTTGGACCACGGCCGCCCCTCCGCCCACCTCGTCGTCCAGGATATCACCGAGCGCCTCCACCTGCAGGCGGCCGCACGGGTAGCGGAGGAGCACCTCCAGCAGGCGCAGAAGATGGAAGCAGTGGGTGCGCTGGCGGGTGGAGTCGCCCACGAAGTGAACAACATGATGTCGGTGATCCTGGGATTCAGCGAGTTTCTGCTGCGCGCTCCTGAGATGGGCGAGGAGCGGCTCTCTGAGGTCAGGCATATCGTGCGTGCGGCCGAACGCACCGCGGCAGTAACCCGCCAGCTCCTCGCCTTCAGCCGCCGCGCCTTCCACCGACCGCAGGTTCTGCAGCTCGGGGCGACCGTGCTCGACTTCGAGCCGGTCGTGCGCCGGCTGCTGGGGGAGGACCGGCACCTGGCCCTGGTGGCCGACGTCTCGCCTCGGGTGAAGGTAGACAAGGGCCAGCTCGAGCAGGTGATCGTGAATCTCGCCCTCAACGCTCGCGATGCGATGCCGGCCGGCGGTACACTCACCGTCACGACGGCGGAGTCCGAGCTGCTGAAGGAGATCTCCTCTGGGGACGGTGGCTCCATCCCGCCCGGGCGCTATGCGCTTGTCGTGGTGCGGGACACGGGGATAGGAATGGACAGCGCGACCCAGGCGCGTGTCTTCGAGCCATTCTTCACCACCAAGCCCGTCGGCAAGGGCACGGGGCTCGGGCTTGCTGCCGTAGACGGCATCATGAAGCAGAACGAGGGGTACATCACGGTGGCGAGTGAGCCCGGGGTAGGCGCCACGTTCACCTTGTACCTGCCCGTCCTGTCCGCGGTCGAGGTGATCGAGCGGCGAGGACAACCGCGGGGGGAGCCGCCGCTTCCCGTCCCCGACGCTGCGCTAGCAGGAGCAACCATTCTGCTGGTCGAGGACGAGCCGGCCGTCCGGGCCATCGCCGCCCGCAGCCTCGAACGCAGCGGCTTCCGAGTCCTCCAGGCGTCGGGAGGGGGCATCGCGCTCGAGATGGTGGATCGGAATGGGCGGCCCGATCTGGTTCTGACCGACCTGATGATGCCGGGAATAGGTGGGGCCGAGTTGGCCCGGCGTCTTAAAGCACGCTGGCCGATGCTCCCGATTCTTTTCATGTCCGGCTACTCGGTTGAAGATCTCCTCCGCCAAGGTGCAATCGGCTCGGAGCGGGCCATCATCCAGAAGCCATTCACTCCGGATAGCCTGGTAAGGCATGTGGCCACGGCGCTTTCAGAGGCGGGTAAGGTGGTAGGCGGGTAAGCGGGGAGGGCCGTGGTGAAACGGATCCCTCAGTTCATGTGGGCAAGATCCCTCACTGCGTTCGGGATGAGGAGGTCTTTGCCGAAGATTTCCGTCACCCCCTTACCCGCTCCCCCGCGACATTGACCCAAGCGAATCGTGCAGCTACATTTGCGGGCTATGCCGACTATCAACCAGCTCATCCGGCGCGGCCGGAAAGACGTTGTGGCCAAGGACAAGGCGCCGGCCCTCAAGGCCAACCCCCAGAAGCGGGGTGTCTGCACCCGGGTCTACACCACCACTCCGAAGAAGCCGAACTCGGCCCTTCGGAAGGTTGCCCGCGTGCGCCTGACCAACGGCTTCGAGGTCACCGCCTACATCCCGGGTGAAGGCCATAATCTCCAGGAGCACTCGATCGTGCTCATCCGCGGCGGCCGGGTGAAGGACCTCCCGGGCGTTCGCTATCACATCGTGCGGGGCACCCTGGACTCCGCGGGTGTGAACGACCGGCGGAAGAGCCGGTCCAAGTATGGCGCCAAGCGGCCCAAGGTGGCCGGGAGCGCGCCCGCAGCCAAGGGAGGCAAGAAGTGAGTCGGCGCAACAAGTCGGTTAAGCGGCCAGTACCGCCGGACCCGCGGTACGACAGCCAGACCGTATCCAAGTTCGTCAACAACCTGATGTTCGAGGGCAAGAAGAGCCTGGCGGAAGGCATCTTCTACTCGGCCATGGACCTCATTGAGGAGCGCACCAGCCAGCCGGGCGTCTCGGTCTTCAAGCAGGCCGTCAACAACGCCAAGCCGACGCTCGAGGTGAAGAGCCGCCGAGTCGGTGGAGCCTCGCTCCAGGTGCCGGTCGAGGTGCGTCCGGACCGCCGGACCGCTCTGGCCATGCGCTGGATCATCTCCTTCTCTCGTGCCCGCACCGAGAAGACGATGGCCGAGCGTCTGGCAGCGGAGCTGATCCTGGCATCCAAGGGTGAGGGGAACACCATCAAGAAGAAGGAAGACACGCACCGGATGGCGGAAGCGAACCGGGCCTTCGCACACTACCGATGGTAAGCGGTAGATAATACTGGCGGTAACGCGGTGAAGAGGGGGCGCTTCGGACGAGGCGCCCCCTGTTTTTAGCCCCGCGAGCAGGGTTGACACTAGGTCGCAACCGACTACATTTGGCGGGCTTGGCGCTTTTTTGCGGCGCCGGATACATCGGATTACGTGACTCAAAGCTCGACCCCGGTCACCTCTGATCTTCTAATGACAACGCGTGGGATCCTGCTGGGATCCTCGTCCAGGGCGAAAGCCCGGATGTGCGCGGAGCGATACCACGGGATCTCCCGGTCGGTCGCCCCGCTTTTTCGTTACCCGTAGGGGACACATGGCCCGACAGACGACCCTCGATCGCTACCGGAACATCGGCATCATGGCCCACATCGATGCCGGGAAGACGACTACGACCGAGCGGATCCTCTATTACACCGGGAAGAACTACAAGATCGGAGAGGTCCATGAGGGCGCCGCCACCATGGACTGGATGGAGCAGGAACAGGAGCGAGGCATCACGATCACCTCGGCCGCCACGACCTGCTTCTGGCTTCGGAATGGCAATTCCTACCGGATCAACATCATCGATACTCCCGGCCACGTGGACTTCACCGTCGAGGTGGAGCGCTCGCTGCGCGTGCTCGACGGTGCCGTCACCCTGCTCGACTCGGTGGCCGGGGTCGAGCCCCAGACCGAGACCGTCTGGCGCCAAGCCGACCGTTACGGCGTCCCCCGGATCATCTTCGCCAACAAGATGGACCGGGTCGGAGCCGACTTCGACCGCTGTCTAAAGATGATCCGCGACCGGCTCACCAAGAAAGCCTACCCGATCCAGCTGCCGGTCGGCTCCGGTGAGATGTTCACCGGGCATATCGACGTGATCAAGCGGGTCGAGATCATCTTCGACGACGAGACCCTGGGCAAGACCTTCACCGAGCTGCCGGTGCCCGAGGCGTACCGGGAGCGGGTCGAGGCAGCCCGGCATGAGCTGATCGAAGCCGCGGTCGAGCACGACGAGGTGCTGTTGGAGAAGTACCTGGCAGGCGCGGAGCTGAGCTACGACGAGATCCAGCACGCCATCCGGAAGGCCACCACCGGTGGTTTTATCGTCCCAGTGCTGTGCGGCGCCTCGTTCAAGAACAAGGGTGTCCAGGCGCTGCTCGATGCGGTGATCGACTACCTGCCGAGTCCGGAGGATGTCCCTCCCATTGTGGGTCACTTGCCGCTGCACGATGAGACCCACATCGAGCGCTGTGCCTCGGATGGCGAGCCATTCTCCGCCCTGGCATTCAAGGTGGCCACCGACCCGTACGTCGGCCGGCTGACCTTCTTCCGGGTGTACTCCGGCTCGCTCAAGTCGGGCAGCTACGTCTACAACAGCACCAAGGACAAGCGGGAGCGCATCGGCCGGCTGCTGCAGATGCATGCCAACAAGCGGGAGGAGATCGAGGAGGTGCTCGCGGGAGATATCGCCGCCGCCATCGGCCTCAAGGACACCCGCACCGGAGACACGCTCTCCGACGAGGACAAGCCGATCATCCTCGAGGCCATGAAGTTCCCCAATCCGGTCATCGACGTCGCCATCGAGCCCAAGACCAAGGCCGACCAGGACAAGCTGGGCACCGCGCTCCAGAAGCTCCAGGAGGAGGATCCCACCTTCCGGGTGCGCTCCGACGCGGAGACCGGCCAGACGATCATCGCCGGCATGGGCGAGCTGCACCTCGAGATTCTGGTCGAGCGCATGAAGCGGGAGTTCAAGGTCGAGGCCAATGTCGGCAAGCCCCAGGTGGCTTTCCGGGAGACGGTCAAGAAGGCCGTCACCAACGTCGAGGGCAAGTTCATCCGCCAGTCCGGCGGCAAGGGCCAGTATGGGCATGTGGTGATCAACTTCGGACCCAGCGAGCCCGGCTTGGGCTTCGTCTTCGAGGACAAGATCGTGGGCGGCACGATCCCGAGGGAGTTCATCAAGCCGGTGGAAGCCGGAATCCGCGAGGCGTTGGAGAACGGCGTCCTGGCCGGCTACCCGATGGTGGACGTGAAGGCGACGCTGATCTTCGGCAGCTACCACGACGTGGACAGCTCCGAAATGGCGTTCAAGATCGCGGGCTCGATGGCGGTGAAGGAAGCCGCCCGGATGGCCCATCCCATCCTCCTCGAGCCGGTCATGGAAGTGGAAGTGGTGAGCCCTTCGGACTTCCTGGGAGACGTGATCGGAGACCTCTCCAGCCGCCGGGGCAAGATCGGTGGCATGACCCAGCGTGGCGAGGCCCAGGTGGTTGCAGCCGACGTGCCGCTGGCCGAGATGTTCGGGTACTCGACCCAGCTGCGCA
>DATMDQ010000019.1:0-13257 GCA_035557715.1 Gemmatimonadales bacterium | reverse complement strand
GCGGCGCGGCGGAATACCTCGATTTTCGGGAGGGGGGCGTTCTTGAACCCTTCGGTGAGCACGATATCGGCATCATGCATGTACCGCCGGGCCAGCCCGATCGGATCGTAGTCGTCGGGGCTCCGCTCGAAGAGCACCCGGAGATCCGGCGACGCGATCAGCACTCGCTCGGCGCGGCCCTCGTTGAAGTGCCGCCAAGTGTCGCTCCCGGCGCGGTCCGCGTTGGCGGGATGGTGCCCGTGCTTGATCGTCATGACCCGATGTCCCCGGCGAGCCAGCTCGCTAATCAAGGCTACGGCAAGGGTCGTCTTCCCCGCATTCTTCCGGCCGATTACGGAGATGATGCGCGTTGGCGCCACAACTGGTCCGCTCTCGCGAGATCGTCCGCGGTGTTCACGTTAAAGAACAGCAGGTCAGGGTCCGCCAGGGCCCGTACTTCCTCCAGCGGGAGGATACCGACCCGGACCCGGTCATGAAAGCCGATCGCGCGGAGGTTGCCGGCGTCCAGGCAGTCGGAGATGGCCTGCCGGCAGGCTGGACCATAGGCGGCGCAGAGCGGTTCTATTCCTCGCCGCCCGCCGCTCTCCGGGAGCATGGCGTCGTGCTGATCGAGGCCTCGGGCCAGGGTCCGAACCAGGGCTTCGGACACGAACGGCATGTCCCAGGCGACGCACACGACCGGTGCCGGAGACTCGAGCACCGCCGTATAAATGCCGCCGAGCGCCCCGAGGCCGGGCTGAGCATCGCGGACCGTTCGGAGGTCCGGGCGCCAGGTCGGGCCATCCTCTGCATTAGCCACGAGCAGGGGAGGCTCACCCAGGGCCGCCGTCATCACCTGCACCAGCTTGTCGAGAATCCGCTCTCCGCCAACCAGCTCCAGGCCTTTCGGCTTGCCCCCGAACCGCGTTGCTCCTCCACCAGCGAGGATGGCACCCCTGACGCGTCCCCGCTTTCCGGCCTCCCCGCTGGTAGCCTTCAATACCGTCTACCCTTTCGCCGCTCGAGTACCACGTCAAAGCCCACCGTCATGCTGAAGAGATGCTTGAACACTCGCTCATGTGGGGGAACGAATCCCGCAATCGGAATGGTGCTAGTGACGGCCTGGACGCCCGTGATGTTGTCCCTCACCTCCCAGCGAAGGTTATACCCCTTTGCCACCGCTGCCGTAAAGCCTACGCCAAGCGCGAGGGAGGGGTCCACCCGGGAGTTGTGGTCATCCGAGTACACAAACAAGTCCTCGATCTGGCCCGAGTCGTTGACAAACTGGCCAACGGTTCGCAACGAACTCTGCTGACTCAGGACCAGTCCCAGGTTGATCCGAGCGTAGGGTGAGATGAGCTTGCGGCTGTTGAAGCGGAACATCGGACCGACCGAGAGAATGACCGACGTCGCCGCTTTCTTCTGGCCCTGAAGGGATTGACAGACCTCGGCAGTGGCGCTGGCACCCGACGAGAACTGGTGCCGGCAGCCGTCCTCGAAGCCCAGCCCGATCAGGAAGCCCTCGGCCGTCAATCCTAGATTCTCGCCTGGGAAGTACACCCCGCCGAAGCCGACGGCCAGGGTAGACCGGATCCTCCGGTCCACCGCGAAAGTATCCGCCGGATTAATGAACTGAACCGCCTGCGGAGAGCTCGACCAGAGGTGGCTTCCCCCTACCCAACCGAGCGAGACCGTAAACACCAGGCGGGACTGATCCTTCGTTGCCTGACCGGAGGCCGGGGAGGGAAGTGCGCCAATCCCGGTCAGCGCGGCCAGGAGAACGAGGAGCTTTCGGATGAGCATCAGCCCCCCAGAAATTGATGGTCGACCGCGAGACACCGGTCCATTACGACCGCGATGCCAGCTGCTTCGAGTTTGCGGGCTACTTCGTCGTGCCGGATACCTTGCTGCATCCAGACCAGCGGCGGATGAATCTCCAGCAAGGCGTCCAACAAAGCGGGGATATGCTCGGAGCGGCGGAAGATGTTGACGATATCGATGGGTCCGGTGGTGGCCGCCGACCGAAGATCGGGATGGACCGGCTCGCCCAGGGTCACGCCGCCCACCGGATGCACCGGTACGATGGTGTACCCCGCGCGCTGAAGATAGGCTGCCACGCCATGACTGGGCCGCTCCGGTCTCCGGCTCAGTCCCACCACCGCAATCCGCCGGGCACCGCGAACCAGCTCCGCCAGCTTTGCGCGGTCAGGCGCCATCCGGTCGCTCCGCGCCGTGATGCTGCGGATGACCGCTGACTGCGCGTCCCACCAGCACCATGCCGCTTCGCCGGGCGATCTCGACCGCCAGGGTGGAGGGCACCGAGGGCGTGGCGACATACGCCATGCCAGCTCGTGCCGCCTTGAATGCGAGCTCGGCCGAGATCCGGCCGGTGACCAACAGGCCCAGCCCTTCTACCCTGCGTCCGGCGAGCATCGCCGCTCCCAGCACCTTGTCCACCGCATTGTGCCGGCCGATGTCCTCGGCATGGGCGATGAGTGGCGAGGCTGGGGCCGGATCGATCAGCGCCGCAGCGTGGATGCCGCCGGTATCCTTATACCGTTCTCCCTTGGCGAACAGAGCCTTGAACAGACCGCGGAGCTCCTCCATTCCCGGAGGCATTCCTCGCGCCGGCTGGGCTTCCACGGTCGCAGGGTCTGCCAGGAAGGTGGAGACGGCGCCGCACCCCGAGGCCAACACAGGTCGGCGGCCTTCAGCCTGCACGGCAGCGACCCTCTCCTCGGGCACATCCGCCCAGAATCCGAGGTCGGTCGCGCAGGGACGGAGGTGCACCTGCTCAATGGAGTCGATGTACCCCTCACCGTGGAGCCAGCCAATGGCCAGCTCCTCCAGCAGGTCGGGTGTGCACATCCAGGTAACGGCCGGCTTGCCGTTTATCTGGAGCCACACCGGCACCTCTTCGACCACTGCATCCTCGGACATGCGGCCGCCGCGCTTCGAGGGCGGCACTCGGTCAGTCGAGTCCGGTACAGTCGGCATATAGTGTCAGGTCCTCCATGATGCGTACCCGAAGACGTATGTCGCGATGGCTTTGCAGGTGGGCAATGGCTTCCCGTAGGCGAATGACCGGGAGGTCGAGATTAAGGGTCCGTGGCCCGGCGGATCCGCCAGCAGGGAGATTGCCATCGTCAGGGCGAGAACGAATAACCCACGCCCACCTGAAGCCACGGACTGACGATCCACTCCGACCGCTCATTCTCGAATACGGATGGATAGGTCAGCTTCCAGAAGGCGGCGCGCGCCTCCCCCCTCAGGTGGAGCCGATCGGAGAGGAAGAACCGGAGTCCCGCGTTCGGAGCCAGGTAGAACTTGTTACCGAAATCGAACAGGGCATCGGCCGGCGTGTCACTAGCAAGGGCGAGTCCAAATCCGGAACCGATAAAGGGCGCGATCCGATGCCAGCTCTTTCCCCCGGTGAGGTTGAACTGGAGCGCGATCTCGACGAACGTAACCGACTGCTGTACCGGGCCGGTCAGGCGGTTTTCCGGCGGCAGGGTGGGATTCAGGATGAAGCGCTTCAGGTTGGCCTGAGAAACGGCCAAACCGATCTGTAGGGCGCTGGCACTGCGGATGTCGTAGCGTCCACCGAACATCTCGCCGCGATGCGGCCCCACGTCGACCACCCCGCCGCTGCCACCGAAGTATCCTCCGGTCGCCGTGATGGTGTGCCCCTTCCGAACGTCCCGATACGGCGACCCAGTGGGGGAATGCCCGACCTGGGCAAGCGCTACGGTGGGGACGCAGAGCAGCGCCAGCACTGTCATCCTGGCTTTCATCAATCGCACTCCCTCAGGTCGCGGCCGGTCATTTCCGCCGGCGGCTCGATGTCCATGAGGCCCAGCACCGTCGGGGCCACATCCCGCAGTGAGCCGCCGGCCCGCAGCAATGGCGCGCCTGGCCGGACGGCAACGAGCGGCACGGGGTTCATGGTGTGCGCGGTATGAACGCCACCAGTGAGCGGGTCGATCATCATCTCACAGTTGCCATGATCCGCTGTGACGAGGACGCTGGAGCCGACTTTCTCCGCACTGATGAGCACCCGTTCGAGGCACTGATCAACCGTCTCGACCGCCCGTATCACCGCGGGCAGGACACCGGTGTGACCCACCATGTCCGCGTTGGCGTAGTTGCAGAGCAGGAAATCGTGCGATTTCGCCTCGATGGCGCGACAGAGAACATCGGTCACACCGGCCGCGCTCATCTCCGGAGCGAGATCGTAAGTAGCCACCCGTTGGGATGGGACCAGACAACGCTCCTCTCCGGCGTACGGCGGCTCATAGCCACCGTTGAAGAAGTAGGTGACGTGGGGGTACTTCTCGGTTTCGGCGGTCCGGAGCTGGGTGCGGCCCGTATCGGCCAGGACCTCGGCCAGGATACGCGCGAGGCTGAACGGCGGGAACGCCTGCGGTATGGGAAAGGTCTGGTCGTACTGGGTCATCGTAACGCAGGAGACCCGGGGCCGATCCCGGACTTCAAAGGCATTGAAACCGGGTACCGCAAGCGCGGCCACGATCTGCCGCATCCGGTCGCTACGGTAGTTGAAGAAGAACACCCCGTCCCCGTCCCGCATGGTTCCCACCGGGACGCCGTTGCGCACGTGGACCAGAGGGTGGATGAATTCGTCGGTCTCGCCCCGGTGGTAGGCCGCCAGCACTGCCATCACCGGATGCTCGACCGGGGTTCCACGGCCGTGGACCATGGCATCATAGGCCAGCTGGGTCCGCTCCCACCGGCGGTCCCGATCCATTCCGTAGTACCGTCCGGTGAGCGTCGCGATGTCTACCTTGGGGCCCGCAATCCGTCGCATGTCCAGGAGCAGGGTGCGGACCACTTCCGCGCCGAGGGTGGGCGACGAATCGCGGCCATCGAGAAACCCGTGGATGGCAATGGATTGAACCCTGTGGCGAATACCGAGCTCGACGCAGGCCAGCAGATGGCGATCGAGGGCGTGGACCCCACCGGGCCCGAGGAGGCCCACAAGATGAAGCGTGCCGCCGGTCTGCCTCAGGCTGGTGCAGAGTTGAACCAGAGGATCGATCGCGTAGAAGTCCCCGCTCTGGATGCTCTGGGAGATACGAACCAGGTCCTGTGGCACTACCCGGCCGGCCCCAAGGTTCAAATGACCCACCTCGCTGTTTCCCATCTGGCCCTCCGGAAGACCCACAGCCAATCCGCTCGCATCGAGCAGAGTCCGTGGGTACGATTTCCACAGCCGGTGCCAGGTGGGGGTGGACGCCAACTCGATCGCATTGCCCTCGCGCTCCTGCCGGTAACCCCAGCCGTCCAGGACCACCAGAACCACCCCGGGGGCGCTTCCGTTTGACATGGGTCTCCGCGTGTTCTACAATGCGCCATCGTGATTTACGCGCCGCAATCTAGTCCCGGGCTGCGTTGGCTACCAGCCTGCGCCGTGGCGGTCTTTCTGCTTGTTGCGCCTAGCCTCCGGGCCCAGGAGGTGAGAGAGATTTCGACCGCTACCAGGCTTCGGAAGGACCCGCAAGGAATCGAGCTCGTATCCCTCCCGGCCGGCACCTCGGTGGAGCCGAAAAGGACCCGGGGTGACTGGCATGAGGTCATGGTCGAAGGGTGGATCTTCAATCGCTCTATCGACAAGACCAGGCGGGATGGGTTCGATCTGGTCGTTACGGCCAGCAGCGGCGAGAATATCCGGACCGCCCCGAACGGTGAGATAGTGGGCCGGGTGCGCACCGGAACCCTCCTGCGGCAGGAGCAAGTCCGTGGTGCCTGGACCAGAGTAAGCCGGACCGGCTGGGTACCCCGGGCGGCGGTCAAGGGTTCTGCTCCCAGGCCGGGGGCGTCACCAGCCGCTGAGCCCGCAACTTCAGCATCGGCCGAGCCCAACTTGACCGAGCCGGTCGAGTCCGGGGCCTTGCCCACCCAGACAGCGGCTCCGGCAGCGCCTGTCCCGGTCTCGGCGGACACCGGGCGAGGCCAGGTGGTACGGGAGACGGCGCTGTTTGCGGCACCGGAGGGGAGCCGGTATGGCACGCTCCAGACCGGTGCTCCCGCCCGCGTGGTAGGCCGTTCGGGCGATTGGACTCGGGTTCAGCTCGAGGGCTGGATCCGGGATAGCGATCTCGCACCGGGCTCCGACGTCTCCCTGGGATCAGTCACCGCGGCCGAGGTGCGAGCCGACCCGGCCCGTTATGTGGGCCGAACCGTCGACTGGCGGTTGGAGCTTATCGCGGTGCAGATCGCTGATGAGCTGCGCATCGAGATCCCGAGGGGCCGGACCTACCTGCTCACCCGGGGGCCGCTGCCGGAGCCGGGCTTTGTGTACGTGACGGTCACCGAGACGCAGGCGAACGAGTTCCGCTCGCTTCAGGCGCTGCAGGAACTGACCTTGCGGGTCACGATCAAGGCTCCCCGAACCCGCTTTCTCGCGACACCGGTGGTCGAGCTGGTGTCCAGGGTGGAGTAGGCTATGAACGACCTTCTCAAACAACGCATCATTCGCCTGCTGGATGCCGCCAGCGATGAGCGGGGTTATCAGATCCTCGATTTCCTCGAGTTTCTGGACAGCAAGTACGCGGAGCGGTCACAGCCCGACGGCCTGCTCTCCAAGATCACCGCGACCGTTGAGAACACGATGCGGGCGGGCAAACTGCCCATCCAGGCCATCACCGGTACCATGGGCCTCATGGACAGTGCGGCAAAGGTCATGAAGGGATTGGCGGCCGCGGGGCAGGCAGTGGTGGATGAGGCGGTCAAGGCGGCCGAAAGCACGCCCCGAGAGATCGAGCAACAACCGAAGAATTTGCCCTGATGGCCGCGCCCACCCAGGCTCCTCCGACCGCTACCTCCAGTTCGTCCGAGTTCATTCGCGGCATAGGCCCACTGGCCGCGATCTCCCTCGTCGTCGGCTCGATGATCGGGTCGGGCATTTTCATCGTGTCGGCCGACATCGGACGCCAGGTATCGGATTGGGGGCCCGGCGCTCTGCTGTTAGTCTGGGTCATTACCGGCGCCATGACGGTCACCGGCGCCCTGGCTTATGCCGAGCTCGCCGCCATGATGCCCAAGGCGGGCGGCCAGTACGTCTTCCTTCGCGACGGGCTCTCTCCGGCCGCCGGGTTTCTCTACGGCTGGACTCTCTTCACCGTAATCCAGACCGGTACGATCGCGGCCGTCGCCGTAGCCTTTTCCCGCTTCCTCGGCGTGCTCATTCCCGGCGTCACGCCCGATGTCTTCCTTCCGCTCGGCCAGGTACGCCTGCCGGGGGCAGCAGACGCTATTCAGCTCGGCCTGTCGAACCAGCGGGTGGTGGCGATGGTCATGATCGCGGTCCTGACCGCCCTCAACATCCGCGGAGTCAGGCTCGGCGCGGCGATCCAGACTGTCTTTAGCGTGGCGAAGGTCGGAGCGCTGGCGGTTCTGGTGCTCCTCGGCCTCACCCTCTTCCGTCAGCCGGATGTTGCCGCCGTCAACTTTTCCAACTTTTGGGGCACGGGCGACTGGACCCTCGCCGTCCTGCCGGTGATCGGTGCGGCCATGGTGGGCTCGCTCTTCTCCAGTGACGCGTGGAACAATGTCACCTTCGCGGCTGCCGAAGTCAGAGATCCGGTCCGGAACCTGCCGCGAGCGCTGGCGATCGGCACCGGCCTGGTCAGTGCACTCTACATCCTGGCCAACGTGGCCTACCTGAATCTCCTTCCGTTCTACGGCGATCCCAACGGGACCGACGTCCTCGCCCGCGGTCTTCAGTATGCCGCGCAGGATCGGGTTGGCACCGCCGCAGTGGAGGTTGCTCTGGGGGCTGGCGCCGCAGCCATCATGGCGGTGGCGATCCTGCTCTCCACGTTCGGCTGCAACAACGGGCTGATCCTGGCCGGGCCTCGGGTCTACTACGCCATGGCCCGCGACCGGCTTTTCTTCGAGCGGGCTGGGACCCTGCACCCGGTCTACCGTACTCCGGTGTTCGGGCTCATCGCCCAGGCCTTCTGGGCCATGGTACTCTGCATCAGCGGCACCTATGGGCAGCTGCTCGACTACGTGATATTTGCCGCGCTGGTGTTCTATTTCCTTACCACCCTTGCGCTCTTTCGCCTCCGCCGGACCCGCCCCGACCTTCCGCGCCCGGTCAAGGCGTTCGGCTATCCGGTGTTGCCGGCGCTGTACATGGCCGCGGTGGCCGGTCTTATGATCATCCTGCTGATCTACCGCCCCCTCTACACCTGGCCCGGGCTCCTCATCGTGGCCCTGGGCATCCCCGTCTATCTCGTGTGGCGCCGCCCTTCGATTTTGTGATCCCCGTCGTTGTGCGCCCATGCCAACAACCTCAGGTTTCGTCTCTCCTGTGGCCCCCAGCTGTGGGATTCAAGCCGACTCTAAAGGGAACGCCGCTCATGACCGACGTCCTTCGCCAGCCGACCGCGTCTGATACCCCCAGACCGGAGAAGAGCCTGACCGGAGTTCCCGGCCTCGATAGCGTGATGGGTGGAGGCTACCCCAGCCAGAACATGTTCCTGGTAGAAGGCGACCCCGGCACTGGCAAAACGACCCTCGCCCTGCAGTTCCTGCTTGAAGGAGTCAGAGGCGGCGAGAAGGGCCTGTATGTCACGCTGTCCGAGAGCGCCGAAGAGCTGAGGCTGGTCGCGGCGTCCCATGGCTGGTCGCTCGACGGGATAGAGATCTTCGAGCTGATGCCCGACGAAGAGGCACTCCGGCCCGATGCCCAGTACACCGTCTTTCACCCCTCCGAAGTGGAGCTGACGAGCACCACGCAAGCCATCTTCGAGATGGTCGAGCGAGTGAAGCCCCAGCGGGTCGTGTTCGACTCCCTGTCGGAGCTCCGGCTGCTGGCCCGGGATTCTCTGCGCTATCGTCGCCAGATCCTTGGATTCAAGCATTTCTTCACCCACCACCGCGCCACTGTCCTGCTGCTCGACGACCGCACCGGAGAGGACTCCGATAACCAGCTGCGAAGCCTGGCGCATGGCGTCCTGCTGCTGGAGCAGCTGGCGCTCGACTATGGAGCGGAGCGGCGCAAGCTCCGTGTGGTCAAGATGCGCGGGGTCTTGTACCGCGGCGGCTTTCACGACTACATCATCCGAACCGGCGGACTCGTGGTGTTTCCCCGGCTGGTTGCGGCGGAGCACCACACAACCTTCGAGGCCGGCGCCATTCTCAGCGGTGTGGCCGAGCTCGACACCCTTCTTGGGGGCGGTCTCGACCGGGGTACCAGCTCCCTGATCATGGGTCCTGCCGGGGCGGGCAAGACCGTGCTCGCCACCCAGTATGCCTGCGCCGCCGCCGCGCGAGGCGACCATGTGGCCTTCTATCTGTTCGACGAGCGGCTGGGCACGTTCATGGGTCGGGCGGACCGGCTGGGGATGCCTATCTCGAAGTATGAAAAGGAAGGCCGGATCTTCATCCGGTCGATCGATCCTGCCGAGGTCTCTCCTGGGGAGTTTGCCCACATGATCGTGGACACCACCGCCCGCGAGAGCAGCAAGTTCGTCGTCATCGACAGCCTGAACGGGTATATCAACGCCATGCCGGACGAGCGGTTGCTCGACATCCGCCTGCACGAGCTGTTGAGCTTCTTGGCACAGCGTGGCGTGACCACTCTTCTCACGCTGGCGCAGCATGGGTTGTTCGCCGCTCCGAGCTCACAGGCTGAAGTAAGCTATCTGGCCGACTCGCTTCTGGTGCTTCGATTCTTCGAGGCCGGCGGCGAGGTCCGCAAGGCGATCTCGATCCTGAAAAAGCGAAGTGGACCGCACGAGCTGACCATTCGTGAGTTCCAGGTGACCAATAGGGGCGTCAGGGTGGGCGAGCCGCTCCGCGAATTCCAGGGGGTGCTCACCGGGGTGCCCGACTACATCGGGCAGCGTCAGCCACTGCTTGCCGCGGAGGAACCCGGTCTCCGTGCCGAGTGACGCAGCACCGCCCGACGGGGCCGCCGAGCGCATCCTCTTGGTCGCGCCCACAGGCCGCGACGCGGAGTTGCTCGCCGCGACGCTCTCGCGGAGTGGCTTCCAGACCGACATCTGCCCCGGCATGCCCGCCCTGGCAGAGTCGGTCGCTGCGGGCGGAGCCGTGGCGGTCATCGCCGAGGAGGCACTCGAGACGGGGGCCGATCAGCTCGAGGCCGTCCTGGCGGCTCAGCCCTCATGGTCCGATCTCCCGATCATCGTCCTTCTCAGTCCCGGCGCAACCCTGGCCTCGAGCCGGGCGCTGCTCTCCCGGTTTGACCGGCACGGCAACGTGACACTCCTGGAACGCCCGGTTCGCACCGTGGCGTGGACCAGTACCGTGCAGGCGGCTCTCCGGGCCAGGCACCGGCAATACGAGGTGCGTGATCATCTGCGTCAGCTCGCGATTGCCCAGGTTGCCCTCGAGCGAAGTGAGGCGCGCTACCGGTCACTGGCGCTGGCGTCCGCCTCTATCGTGTGGCTCAGTGACGCCGACGGCGTGTTCCGAGGAGACGGAACCACCTGGGGACAGTATACCGGCCAGACAGCGGCCGAATATGCCGGGTGGGGCTGGCTCGATGCCATTCATCCCGAGGATCGCGAGCCCGCTGCCGCAGCCTGGCGGCGAGCGGTCGAGCGTAAGGAGGCCTATTACGCCGAATACCGCCTCCAGCGTTACGATGGCCAGTATCGGCGCGTGACCTCCCGGGGCGTTCCCGTACTCAACGCGGAGGAAAGCTTGGTGGAGTGGGTGGGGGCCTGCACCGATGTGGAAGACGAACGCAGGGCCGCCGATCACCTGCGCCAGGCACAGCGCATCGAGGCCGTCGGCAGTCTGGCGGGCGGCCTGGCCCACGAGGTCAACAACATGATGACCGCCGTCATCGGTTTCGGTGGGTTCGTACTCAAGGGCCTGCCAGAGGATCACAAGAACCGATCGGATGTTTCCGAGATGGTGAAAGCGGCAACCCGCGCAGCGGGGGTCACCCGTCAGCTGCTGGCATTCACCCGACAGCAGGTGCTGCAGCCCACAGTTCTGGATCTGAACCTGGTGGTCACCGACCTCACTCGCATGCTGAGCGGCTTCCTCGGTGCCGACGTCGAGCTCAACGTCCGGCTCGATCCCCAGATTGGCAGGGTGCGTGCCGATCGGGGGCAGCTGGAGCAGGTCATCATCAATCTTGCCCTCAATGCCCGTTACGCCATGAAGTCCGGTGGGCGCCTGACGCTGATGACTGCCCTGGTACAATTGGATGAGGCATACGCCCGCCGTCACCCGGGTACCGCGATCGAACCTGGTCCGTATGTCGCCCTCAGCGTCACCGATACCGGAGAGGGCATGGACCCCGCCACCCGGGCCCGAGCCTTCGAGCCTTTCTTCACCACCAAGCCGGTGGGTCAGGGTACCGGTCTCGGGCTTTCCACGGCGTACGGTATCGTGAAGCAATCGGGGGGCTATATCTGGCTCTACAGCGAGCATCGCAAGGGCACGTCGGTCAAGGTGTACCTCCCCCAGGTTGGCGACGCGCTCAGCCGTCCATCGCGGCCCCTGGTTGCTCCCCGAGGGCAGGGAGAGACCATCCTGGTGGTAGAGGACGAGGAAGCCGTGCGGACGCTCGCGCGGCGGACCCTGGAGGAGGCCGGGTACGACGTGCTGGAGGCAGCCAATGGCCGAGAGGCCTTGAGGCGGGTCCTGTCTGACCCAGTAGACATGGTGCTGTGTGATGTGATCCTGCCCGAGATGAGTGGCCATGAGCTCGGACGTCGTATGGCAGCGGTGCGCCCTGATGTTCCGGTCCTCTATATGTCGGGGTATCCGGGGCTTGAAGTGGTGGAGCGGGGCCTGATTGCGCACGACGCCCCGTTCATCGAGAAGCCATTCACCGCTGCCGGTCTTGCCCAATCGGTGCGCGGTGTGCTGACCGGAGTCCGCCTCAGTCCGAGGGAAGAGCACGCGCGGCAGTAAGATTACGGGAGCGCGGCGCCACAGATCCGCTTGATTTCATCGCAAGCGACCGCTACTCTTGGAGATGGACCGATTAAACCCTGGCCCGCCGACCGCCCCTCTCGGGCGCCGGTGGGCCGTCGCGTATATGTTGGGCGCGGTGCGCCGTACGGCAGCGCCAGGCTGTACATGACCGTCATTCGACCCAAACTCGGCCTCACATTCGACGACGTACTCCTCGTGCCCCGGCACTCTGCTGTCCACCCGCGCGAGGTCTCCACCGTTACCCGCTTCACCCGCAATATCTCCCTGAACATTCCGCTGATCTCCGCCGCGATGGACACCGTCACCGAGGCGGACATGGCTATCGCCATGGCTCGGGCGGGCGGGATCGGCGTGCTCCATAAGAACATGACCGTCGAGCGCCAGGCCGCCGAGGTGGACCGGGTCAAGCGCAGCGAGAGCGGGATGATTCTCAACCCGATCACGCTGGGTCCCGACCGTCCGTTGCGCGAAGCCTATTCGCTTATGCGGCGTTTCAAGATCTCCGGCGTGCCGATCGTCGATGGTCAGGGCCGCCTGGTCGGCATCATCACCAACCGCGATCTCCAGTTCGAGCGCAACCTCGAGCAGCCGATCGGAGACGCGATGACCAAGGACAAGCTCATCACCGCGCCGGTGGGCACCGGGCTGGACGAGGCCGAACGGATCCTCGCCCGGCATCGGATCGAGAAGCTTCCGGTCGTGGACGCCAAGGGTGTGCTCAAAGGTCTGATCACGGTCAAGGACATCTTCAAGCGCCGGGAACATCCCAACGCCAACAAGGATCAGCACGGGCGGCTGCGGGTGGCCGCGGCGGTCGGCGGCGGCCCTGATGCGCTGGCGCGGGCGAAGCACCTGGTGGGTGCGGGCGTGGACGTCATCGTGGTGGACTCGGCCCACGGGCACAGCGAAGGCGTGCTCGCCACTGTGGGCGAGTTGCGGGAGGCGTTTCCCGATGTGCAGCTGGTTGCCGGAAATGTGGCAACCGAGGCCGGTGCCCGTGAGCTGGTCCAGCGCGGGGTTGATGCGGTGAAGGTCGGGATTGGTCCGGGCAGCATCTGCACCACCCGGGTAGTCACCGGGGTAGGGGTGCCCCAGGTTACCGCCATCCTCGATTCCCTGCGCGGCGCGGACGATGTGCCAATCATCGCCGACGGCGGCGTCAAATACTCTGGCGACGTGGTCAAGGCGCTCGCGTCTGGCGCATCCTCGGTCATGATGGGGTCCATGCTGGCCGGCACCGAGGAGAGTCCGGGCGAGTCAGTGTTGGCCGAGGGCCGCAGGTTCAAGATGATCCGGGGGATGGGCAGCCTCTCCGCCATGCAGGACGGGTCG
>DATMDQ010000018.1:0-23741 GCA_035557715.1 Gemmatimonadales bacterium | reverse complement strand
CACCGAGGCCGGGGAAATCGTCCCACCGACGCATTCCCAAGACACGGACCGTTGAGGCAAATTGGAAGCTGATTCCACATGACAGCCGACCAAATCGAACCGGGGGAAGACAACGCGGTCCCTACACCGGCGGCGATCGCCGCGACGGACGAGCCGGTCCAACTCGAGGTCGGCTTGGTAGAGGACGAGCGGGTACCCTCCGGGATGGTCTGCATGGGCACCTATCGTAATGGCCGCCTGGTTGCCCGCGCGGTGCTGTCGCCCGAGGCATGGGAGCAGATCGAGGAGCACGGATTCTTCGACGAGCCGCTCCAGGTGGTGCTGGTCGCGCGGCTCGCCCCGCCGGGACTCCAGTGCCAACTCTTCGCCATGGTGCCAATTCCGGACGATGAAGCAGAGGAGGCGGAAGAGCCCTGGGCCGCCAGCGTGCCCAGCTCCGCCTACGAGTCGGCGCTGGAGTCCGAGGCGGATCCGCAGGATGACCCCGCGGTGACCCCGATCCCACTGGGCAACATCGTGCGGTTCCAGAGTGATCGGGTGCATCCCGAGAGCCTGCCACTCGAGACGGCCGATGTGTTGAAGAAGATTATCGAAGGAGGAACGTCGGAGGTGGTGGATCGCGCGCTATCGGATCTTCTAGGATTGTGAAAACTGATGTCATCCTGACAATACTCGCTACCCACTCACGTCAGACAAACACGCCGGTGCGGAATCGCCAGATCCGGCTGAGCAGGTCGTCCAGGTAACCCTGGGTCATGAACACCTCGACCGCGGCCGCCGTACACGACGCATCGACTCCCCACAGGCTGGCCCGCTTCGCCTCCGCTTCGAAATCCGCCTGCACGAACACCCGCTCGTCCCGGGAGTAGACCGCCGGCAGCGTCTCGGAGAAATCGTGGGAGACGCCGTTGGCTCCGGGGCCCCCGATGGCGATGGTGGGGTTGAGCTGAAAGATCCGGTTTTGCTGGTACCAGAGATCGGCCACCACCACGGCGCGACGGTACGCATGGCCCGACCCGCGGCGATCGATCTCCGATTTGAGCCGGTAGGCCAGAGGCCGGTCCCGTTCCTCGGCGGTCAAGGAGGAGCCGGTGACGAGCACCACGGTTTCCTCGGTATCGACGAGCTTCAAGGCGTGGCCGGTGTTTCGGGCGGCGGAGCGGTGCGCTGGTTCTTCTCGAACTCGCGCTCCCGCTCCTTGCGAAGACGGATCTCGCGGATGGCCTGCTTGAACTCTTCCAGGGTCTGTGCCCGCTGAGCGGCGTAATACAGGTCGGTGCGAAGGTCCATTAGATGACTGTACGCCCGGTTCTGATCGATATTACCGGTCGATATTGGGAGTAACGCGAGGACCGCGGCGGGAATCTTGAGTCCCGCGATGTAGATGTTCTTCGAGTCGATCCCGAATTTCTTGCCGGCCACCTCGGTGGTCCAGCTGGGCAGTCCCACATTCTTGTTGGCCGGGTCATTGGCGATCGAATCCAGGTAGGCCTGCACGATGATCGAGACAGCGCTATCCACCAGCTCCGCCTTGCGGGTAAGCCGCTGCGCCAGCTCTCGCGGGGGCAGCGGCAGCGGACGGACCCAGAGCCGGCCTTCCGCCAGACCGGGACCGATCCGAGACGCTCGTGCCACCGTGGTGGGTGCGCTGCCGCTGTCCGCTTCCGGTAGTTCGCGAGCTTGTGATCTCGGCAGCACGGTGACGGCCTCAGGCACGACCGGCAGCTCGGGTCTGGTCGCACGCCGGCGCTGGCCGGGAGGGCGCCGGGGAGCCGGCAGTTCGCTGGTCCCCTGCTCTCCCACCGGTTCCGGCAGCAGGTAACGCATGCTGGTCTGCTCCGGGCCGTTGGCTGGTGGAGCAATCACGATCAGCTGGCGCGGCAGGCGGGGGACATGCGGGAGCCGTCCAGTGACCCATCCGAACAACAGGAGGGAGTGCACCGCGAGGCTGACCGCGATGGCAATCCAGGGCCAGGGCGGACGCTTCCGAAGGTGGAATTCAAACTGTCGTGGCAAGTGCGCCTCTGCGCGCATCCTCGAGCGCGCGACCCAGCCGCTCGGCCGCCAGGCGCAGCCGATCGGCCTCGACCGTCAATGCTATGCGAAAGAAGCCCTCACCGGCAGGCCCGAATCCGCTTCCGGGTAAGACCACCACGCCCAGCTCTTCCAGCGCCTTCCTGGCAAACACCGCGGAGGGCACGCCTGCCGGCAAGGGGACCCAGAGATACATGGCCGCCCGGGGGGACTCGACCGTGAACCCGGCCTGCCGAAGCGCGACAACAGCGGCGTCCCTCCGCCGCTGAAGCTCGGCGCGGATCGGCTCCACCAGGCTCTCGCCTTGATCCAGTGCCGCCGCTCCGGCCTTCTGCACCGCCAGGAAAGGTCCAGTATCGACGTACGACTTCACCCGGGTGAGCGCGCCAATGAGCTCGGCCCGGCCGGCCGCGAACCCCAGGCGCCAACCGGTCATCGAATAGCTCTTCGATAATGAGAAGAACTCGACCGCCACATCGCGGGCTCCCGCGAACTCGAAGATGCTCGGTGCCCGGTAACCATCGAAGGTCAGGTCGCAGTAGGCATTGTCATACGCCAGCAGGATGCCGCGCGCCCGGCAAATGGCCACCGTCCGTTCAAGGTATTCCGGGGTCGCCACCGCTGCTGTCGGGTTATTGGGATAGTTCACGAAGACAATCTTGGCCCGGCGCAGGACCTCCTCCGGGACCTGGTCGAGCTGGAGGAGGAACCCGTTCTCCGGGCGCAGGGCTGCGATGTACGGCTCGGCCCCGGCCAGCAGTGCGCCGCCGAGGTACGCCTGGTAGCCCGGCTCCGGCACGATGGCCACGTCGCCCGGATTGATCACCGTCAAAGGCAGGTGGGACAGCCCTTCCTTGGAACCGATCAAGGGCAGGGTCTCGGTAGCCGGATTGAAGGCGACACCGAAGCGCCGCTCTATCCACCGGGATGCGGCCTGCCTGAACTCGGGCAAGCCCTGCTGAAATCCATATTTGCTGAGCGCGGGATTCCGAAGGGCGGCTCGCATCGCTTCCACGGCAACCGCGGGCGGAGGCGTGTCATTGTCTCCCGCCCCCAAGTCGATGACATCCATGCCGGCTTCGAGGAGCCGCCGCTTGATAGCCGGAATCTCGGCCAGCGGGTACCCGGGTAGGCTCTGTAGCCGCTGGCTGAAGCTGATCATGGGATCTCGGCGTCGCGAACAGGGTTGGACAGTATTCCCACCCCGGGGATCTCCACCTCGACCACGTCGCCGTGATGCAGCGGCGCGGTTCCGGCGGGCGTGCCGGTGGCGATGAGATCTCCGGGCTCCAGGGTCATGATGCCGCTCAGGAACGAGATCAGCTCGGGAATCGAGAAGGCCATGTCGGTCGAGGGGGCCCGCTGACGCTGGACGCCGTTCACCCGGCAGATGATCTCCAGCGTACGCCAGTCGAGGCCTGCGGCCACCTTGGGCCCCACCGGGCAGAAGGTGTCAAAGCCCTTGGCCCGTCCCCACTGTCCATCGGTCTTCTGAAGGTCGCGGCAGGTAACATCATTGACGCAAACGAATCCGCCGATGGCGCGCTCGGCTGCGGTTGGGTCCACGTTCCGGACCCGCTTCCCAATTACCACACCGATCTCGGCCTCAAACTCCACCCGAGTGGAGACGCTCGGAAGCAGGATAGCGTCACCGCTGGCGAGGAGGGCGGTGGTCGGCTTGAAGAAGAGGATCGGCACTGCGGGCATCTCGTTCCCCAGCTCACGAGCGTGCTCCAGGTAGTTCCGCCCGATGCCTATGATCTTCGACGGACGCACCGGCATCATACCGCCGCTCCGATGCCCTGTCGGGCGAAGAAGTCCTCACACTTGGTGCGGACCTGGGCCCAGCTCCCTATGACCCGCTCCGCGCGCGGGAGGCCGCTCAGCAGCAATGGGCCATAGCGCTTGGTGACGACCCGGCTGTCGAGCAGGATCACCACTCCGGTGTCCTGCCGGCTCCGAATAAGACGGCCGAATCCCTGCTTCAACTTGAGCGCGGCGTGGGGAAGCAGGTAACTCATGAACCCGTCGAAACCCTCCTCGGCCAACCGCTCCAGACGGGCCGCGGTGATCGGTTCGGAGGGCACCTTAAAAGGTAGTTTGTTCAAAACCAGGGTGCGGAGCGCCCGACCCGGCACGTCGACACCCTCCCAGAACGAATCGGTGCCCAGCAGGATTGCATTCTCCAGCTGGCGGAAGCGGCGGAGCAGAACATCCCGGGGCGACTCTCCCTGGACCAGGATCGGCCACCGGTCCCCCAACCCGATTCGCAGCTCCTGCGCGGCCCGCCGGAGGGCGGCATGACTGGTGAACAGCACGAACATGCCACCGTCCGAGGCGTACGCCAGATCGGTGACGACCTGTACCACCGCCGCACCATGCGCGGGCTCGTCCTCCCGCGGCTCGGGCAGATCGTTGGGCACACCGAAGAGGCACTGGGAGGGGTAATCGAACGGCGACGCGAAGATCTCCCGCACCGTGACCGGAGAGGAGTCCCCGCTCAGGCCGAGCCGGGACTCCAGGAAAGTGAACTCACCCGCGGCTGCCAGCGTGGCGCTGGTGAGTACTACGGTGCGCAGACGATCGAACAGCAGCTCACGGAGCACAGGAGCCAGATCGAGAGGCACCGCCGACAGACTGACGTGCTGGCCCCGGGAGGTCCGCTCCATCCATCGCACGGTGGGCGCGCCGCCGGAGGCAGGTCGCAGCGTCCGGTTGAGCCCATCCGACACCGATTCCAGCCGCCGCATCACCCCGCGCAGCTCCTGGAGCAGCTGGCCACGGCGCTCGGTCTCCTCACTCTGCGAGAGACGATCCGCGATGGTCTCCACGTTGTCCCGCAGCGAGCGGAAGGCGCCCAGCGCGGAATCCAGGTCGAAGCCGAGTCCTTCGCTCCAGATCGGGTCGCCGGCGAAGCTGTCATCCAGACGCTGCTGTCCGCCGGGAACATCCTCCAGCCGCTGATGGAGGCGGAGAAAGAGCGCCTCACTGGCCCGGCGAGCATCACCGATAGCCGGGAGGAGCCGTTGCTGGAGCAGGTCCAGACTGGCCCGGCTCAGCAGGTCGCCCCGGCTCTGGAGCTCGTAGGAAAGGGTGGGAGCCAGTCCTCTCCCGTTTCGCTCGAACCGGCCGAGCAGCCGGCGCACCGCGCGGCTGGTGACCTGGATGCCGAGGTGACTGGCGGCTACGTCCTCGAGATGATGAGCCTCGTCCAGGATCAACCGCTGGTACGGTGGCAGAACCGCCGCGTCCTGCCAGTTCTCCGTGGCTTGCCGGACCGATAGGTCAGCAGCGAGCAGGTGATGGTTCACCACCACGATGTCCGCTTCCGCCGCGCGGCGGCGAGCCCGAAACAGGAAGCAGCGATCGAACTCGGGGCACTTGAGCCGGGTGCAGAGATCCGGCTCGGCGCTCACCTCATCCCACACCTCCGGACTCGGTGTGACCGGCAGATCGCTCAACGTGCCGTCGGCGGTGTGACCGGCCCACTCGGCGATGGAGATCAGCTCGTCCAGCTTGTCTTGCTCCAGTAGCGTCCGCTGCCCCGACACTGCCTGATGCAGCCGGGTGAGACAGAGATAGTTCCGCCAGCCCTTGAGCAGGGCAAAGGTCGGCGTGTAGTCGTCGGTGGTCAGCGCCCTCCGGAGCAGCGGCAGGTCCTTGCCGACCAGCTGTTCCTGGAGATTGATCGTGTTTGTGCTCACCACGGTCCGCTCGTCATTGGCTCGGGCCCACGCCAGCGCCGGGACCAGGTAGGCGAATGACTTCCCTACCCCGGTGCCCGCCTCCAGCACCTGCACCCCGCCATCGTTGTAGCCATCGGCTATGTGGGCGGCCATGTCCCGCTGGCTGCGCCGGTCCTCGTAGCGGGCGAGCTGTTTCGCCACGGCTCCCTTCTCTCCCAGAGTGTCGATCACGTCAAATGGATCGATGGGAGAGACCGCGCGGTCACGAGGAACCTCGACGACCATGTAGAGGTCAGTGGCGTTGTTGTTCAGGATGCCGAATCCGATACCGGCGTCGTGCAGCCGGGCCGCGATGTTGAGGTCGGCGGCGGAGGGCTCGAGTAAGCCACTGGGATGGTTGTGGAGCAGTACCTCGCCGCGGCAGGCCCCGCCGGGGAGAGCGAGCACCATGTCGGCCGTGCCACGGGCCAGCACTCTGGCGCCGCTGACCACGCCATCGCGGTCCATCTGGGCCACGAAGCAAACCTCGCGGCCCCCCGCGACCGAGATCTCCGTCGCGAGGTAGGCCCGGATGCCGGGCGCGATACGCTCGCTCAAGTCTTCAGTTCCTTCTTCTTGGCGGCAGGAAACAGAACGTTATTCAGGATCAGCCGGTATCCCGGTGAGTGCGGATGCAGGGAGAGATCGGTGGGTGCGTCGCCGATCTGGTGCTGCGGGTCTTCCGGATCGTGTCCGCCGAAGAAGGTCCAGGTGCCCTGCCCGTGCTCGCCGTGGATGTACTTCACCCAGGGCGCGCCGGGCTCTTCGGCCAGCACGGTCACGCTGGGCTTCAGCGTCTTCCGGCTGAACGACGTGGTAAGACCATAGAAGTCCGGGATCACCTGCCGATGGTTCTGCACCAGCATGGTGGCGACCGGATCGATCTTGGCGCTGAAGTTGAACAGCGTGTAGGAGCCGAGTGGCTGGCGGCGGTCGGGCGAGTTGACCTGGTGTCCGTCGATGTCGGAATAGACCGGCGTGGTTGGGCTGAGCTCCAGTTGCGCGTTTTGAAAGGCAAAGGCCCGATCCCACCTCATTCTGGCGGTGGCATTGGGATCCATGGGATCGCCATCGGCGTACGAGGCCGCGATGTCGACGCCGTTGGCCGCCAGCGCAAGATCGAGCGTCTCGGTCGCGGTGCACATGGCGAACAGGAAGCCGCCCTTGTCGACGAAATTGGCGATGGCCCCTGCGACCGCGCCCTTCTCCGCGGGGACCGAGGGGAACCCCAGCGACCGAGCCATCGCCCGGTTGCGCTCGACCATGTCCACCAGCCATGCCGAGCCGGCGTAATTCAGGAAGAACTTGGAGTACTGCCCGGTAAAGTCTTCATGGTGCAGGTGGAGCCAGTCGTAGGTCTTTAACTTCTGCCCCAGCACCTCGGCGTCCCAGACCTTCTCGAACTCGATCCCGGCGTAGTTGAGCGCCATGGTGACCGCGTCGTCCCATGGCGGGGCATTCGGCGGCGCGTAGACCGCCACCTTCGGCGGCTTTTCCAGCGGCACCGCATCCATGTTTCCACCCTGGAGGCCGCCCCGGATTTGTACCAGCTGGCCGTCGTCCAGCGGCTCAGCCAGCACCCCCGCCAGTGCCGCGTCCCTGACCGTGCCGGCGTCGCTGGGGAGGAGGAAGGCGCCACTGCGGTAGTTGAGGAACCACTCTGCCTTCACACCTCGCTTGAGGGCTCGATATGTAAGCCCATATGCTTTAAGGTGATCCGTCTGAGTGTCATCCATCGGCACGAGCAGCCAGGGAGCGCTGGAACCGAAGCGTAAAGAGCCCACGGGAGAGAGCGCGACCAGCCCGGCGCAGGTGCGGGAGACAAACTCGCGGCGCCTCATGTCTTCGGCACTGCTCCCCGGGCTTCATCGAGCTTGCGCCGTGCCTGAGGCACCAGGGCGCTGCGGGAATAGGTCAGAATGAGATGCTCCAGGATCTCCACTGCCTCGGCCCCCCGCCGGCCCGAGATCAACAGCTCGGCTAGAGCCAGCTCGGCGGCAGGAGCGGTGGATGGCGCCTCCTTTACTGCGGCTGCACGCAAGAGCCGTTCGGCCTCTACCGGCTTTCCGGACCCGGCAGAAAGTCTCCCGGCCAGGAGGTAGAGCTCGGCCCCGCCCTGCGAGGCTGGGAGCTCGGCTGCCACCCGCTCCAACTCCGCGGTGGCCTGGACAGTATCGCCCTGCTCGAGCTTCAGCAGCGCCCCGCCCAGATCGGCCAGACTGTCTTTCTCCAGCGGCAGCAACAGGGCGAGCAGCATGGTGCGATGGGTCGCTTCGCCCCGGTCGCCGGCATAGGGACCGGCCTCCTTGAACCGGTCAACCGCGCCTCTGATGTCGCCCTGATACAGGTGGATTCGTCCACTCAACGCGAGACCTTCGATGCTGCTATCCGTCTTGATGGCCGAATCGGCGCGCGCGAGGTTTCCCTGCTTCATCCAGCCGAAGGCAATCCGCCGTCTGATGGCGTCATAGTCATCGGCCGACAAGGTAGGACGGAGCTCGGCCAGCCGCTGGGCTGCATCGTCCAGCTTGCCCTCGGCGATGAGCACTCCGATCAGCGTGGTCGCGGCATCGGACGCGATCGACGCGGGCGTCGCGCGGTCATCGGCCAGGCGGCCGAGCATCCGGCGTGCCGCAGCCCGATCACCGGCGGCAGTATATGCCTGAGCGGCTTCGAGTCGGACGCGCGACGCCTGGGCCTCGGGCGAGCGCGCGGCGATCGCCTCCAGCACCATGCCCTCGGTGCGCCGGGCTCCCTGACTGCGCATAGTCCGCAGTTGATCCAGAAACCCGCGAAGCACCGCAATCGCCTGAACCCGGTCGGCCGGCATGGCCGCCGTCAGGACCCGGAAGCCGCCGAGCGGGTCTCCCCACCGGGCCCGCAAATCGGCTTCGATCCGCCGGGCGGTGAGGTCGGTCTCGCGGCTGAGCAGACGCAGCAGCTCGGGATGCGCCGGCACGGGAGCCTGGGCAAGTGTCGAGATTGCGGTGGTGCGGTAACCCGGCAGCCGCCGCACTGCGAGCAGCCACTCCCGAAGCGCGGTGGGGTAGTCCGCTTCGGCCAGAGACAGCTGAGCCATTTCGGCCGCCATGGCATCGGGCCGGCCCAGGCGCTCGCGCCCGCGGAGGTACGCGGCGCGTGCAGCGGAACGATTCTGCCGCGCTAGCTCGGACGCGCCCCACTCGCGATAGGGCGTTTCTTCAGTCGGCGCTACCCGGGCCCACCGCTCAGCGATGCTGCGTACGCTGTCGGGCTGATCGGCCGCGGCCCACGCTCTGAGGGCGATGCCGTAGATCCCCGAGCTGGACGGGGCAGCCGCCAGCGCCGCGCGCGCCGCCGGCAGAATATCGGCGCTACGGTTGAGGGGCAGCAGCACCCGCTCCAGACCGAGCAGCGCGGACAGATCCGCGGGCTTGCCGCTGAGCACGGCCCGATACGCCTGTGCGGCGCCGGCGTAATCACCCCGGCGCTCGAGGTCGAAGGCCCGGGTCATGCCCGGCTGCTGCGACCACCCGGGGGTGGGCAGCAGCAGCAGAACAATCCAACAGAGAAAGCGGGCCGGGAGGGCCATCGGATTACCTCACGGGGGGCTGAGACAGGCGGCGAAAGTAATCTACTACCAGTCGCCGTTCCTCCGGAGAGAGCTGCTGCAGCTCCTCCCATGTCGGCACCCTCAATTTCCGGTTCTCATCCTCCAACCGCGCCCGCAGTGCCGGCGGAAGGTGGACGCTGTCGCCGGTGGCCGTGGTGCTCTGCCGCTCCTTCTTCTCGTCTTCCTCCCGGCCCTGAAGAGTTCTTCCGGCATCGAGCATCCGGCGGAACAGCCGCTGCTGTCGCTCAACCGTCTGCCGCTCCAACCGTCCTGCCTCCAACCTGCGGGAAAGCTGGGCAGCCTCGTCGGCCATGTCCCCCGCACCCGGGAGGCTTCCCTCTCCGCGCAGCTTCTCCAGCTCCTGGGCCAGGGCACGCTGCTTGGCGGCTAGCCGCTGGAGCTGTTCCCGGATTGCACCACTCCCGGCCATCGGCAGCATGCCCGCGCCCTGCTGTCCTAGCCCGCCCTGCTGCTGAGCGAGTTGCGCCAGCCGCTCCAGCGCTTCCGCCAGGCCGGACCCGGACTGTGAGCCGGACACCTCACCCCTGGCCCGTAGCAGCTGATGCGCGGCGGTGTTGAGCCCATCCACTGCTCCGCCCGCCTGGTCTGCCGCCTCCCGGCTGTTCGGTGACGCCGAGGAGATTGCCTCGCGAGTCTCTTGCATCCGCATTCGCGCCGCTGCGAGCGCGGCACCGATCTGCGGAGGGACCAGGGCATTCTTGCCCGCTGCCTCCTTGACCTGGTCCATCACCTTCTGCACGCCCTCCTCGATGGCCGCCTGCTCCGCCCGCGTCGAGGCGTTGGGCTCGCCCTGCTGGCTCAGCTGTTCCTGCACGCTGAGCTGAAGTTCGGCCAGCCGGCTGGTTTCACTCAGCGCCTGGTCCAGGGCTTCGACCACCTGTTTGCGCCACTCCTGCTGCATCTCCTGCCGACGTTGCTGCAGCTGGTCACTCAACGGTTCGAGCGAGCGCGACGCCTCTTCGCCCTGCTGCCTGGCCTGGGGGCGCTGTCCTCGCTGTGCCGACTTGGCCGCCTGCTGCATTTGCTGAGAGGCTTTGCCAGCGTGCCGGGCCATGTCCTGCATCGCGCCGGGCTTTCCGTCGGCGGACGCCTCCTTGCCCATCTGCTGCAGCGCTGCCGCCAGCGAGTCGGCTCTGGCGGCAAGCTGCCGCTCGGCCAGGGCGGAGCGGGCACTGTCGCCCGAGCTCACTTGCCGGTTCCAGTCCCGTTGTTCTCGCGCCAGCTCCTTTGATTCCTGGCTTAGATTCGCCAGATCGCCTTCGAGGGCGGCGCGCCGGAATAGCTCGCGGCTCCGCTCCAGCGCTTCGCGCAGCTCCTTCTGGGCTTCCGCCAACTGCTGCAGCGCGTCCTTGGCCCGCTCCGCGTCGAGATCCTTGAGGGCCTGCTGCAGGCTCGCCAGCTTCTCCCGGAGCTCGGGCGAGAGCGCGCGCTCCAACTGCTCCCTGATCTCGGAGAGCTGCCGCTGCCAGGCGGTGTCGTGCACTCCGGCGGCCTCGGCACTTCGTCTGAGGGCTTCCAGCGATTGCTCGAGTGACTCCGCCCGACGAATGAGCTCCTCCTGGGACTTGGCGACGGCCTCGGCCCGCTGCGCCTCCTCATAGGAGAGTGACTCGCTGTCCTTGGCCCCCAATCCTCCAGCCGGCCGGGTGCGCTCGCGCGCCAGATCGTCTGTCTGGCGCTCGACTCGCCTGCTCGCGTCCGCGATCGAATCGAGCTGGCTGGCCACGCTTTCGGTGGCTTGACGCTGTGCCGCCCGGACCTCGCTCATCGTCGGCAGGCGAAGAACGAATTCGCGCGAGCGCCCGGTCTGTCCACGTGGCGTGTTGTCCCTGGCGGTAGCGAAGTAGCGCACCGTGTCGCCCGGAAGCAGGCCGCGCCGATTCAGATCGAGTGTAAAGGTGAGAATCGCCCGATCCGGTCGTTCGGCAGGCACCGGTACGCTTTCCCGGCGCGCGGAGTCGATGATGCCCAGTCGACTGATCCTGCGGCTCTCCAGGGTCACGGCGGTAACGCTGTGGTCGTCCCTCGCGTCGATGACGAGCGGCAGCTGAAGGGTGAGCGGAGCCAGGGTATCGGCGCCGGGCACCGGGATCTCAACCGCAGGCGCGCTGTCCGGCACCAGCCGTATCGGCAGCCGTACCGAGTCCCCGGAGAGTGGCGCTCCACTCGCCGTTGTGAGTGCCAAACGGTACTCGCCGGAATGCTGGGGGACGAACGTGCCGGCAAACCGGGTTGCGGTGACCTCGAGCGATTCGGTCTTAGCGGCGGATTTCCAGGCGGCGCTGGCAAGGCTGGCGGTCGCCTCCCCCCGAGTGTCGAGCCGGGTGCCAGCCGGGAGAATGAGCGTGTCTCCGCCGGTCGGCACCGGCTCGTTCTCGAGTCCCAGGTAGGATGGGTACCGTGCGATCACGTCGAGCGTACCCAGAAACACGGGCAGCCGGACGCGCACGACCACCGTGTCAGAAGAGCGGCCCCCGCTGGTCAAACGGGCGAACAGGTCACTCTGGAGCGGCGGGGTTGAGACCGTGGCCCGGCCAAGAGTGTCGAGTCGCACACCCCGCGCCTTCCAGGCCTCGCCCGGGGCACGAAACCACAGCGTGGCCGCTTTCCGGCCCATCGCCTCCAGGTGCAGGTCTACCGGCTTCCCCCGGTCTACGAGGCTTTCGGCCGCACGTAGCCGGACGGGAGCTACCGTCGCTTCCCAGGCGCGACGCGGATGCCACAGCGCCGCCGCCGCCCCATTGACCGGACCGGCGGAGGTGAAGGCCGCCGCCCCGAGGACCAGGCATGCCAGACCGGCCGCCGAGACCATCCGCACCGGCCGGGCAATCGGCTCGACCGCCGCGACACCTCGCCGGGAGACCTCCGCGGCCTGAGTCCGGTCCGCCAAATCGAGCAGTTCGCCGCTGGTGCCGGCAGCAGCGGCATCGAGCAGTGCCGTCAGGGTGCCGTGCCGCCAGGCGCCGAGCTCCTCCAGCCTGCCGGCCAGCCGCGCGGTGGAGAGCCGGGCCTGGGCCCCCCACGCCAGGTACGCGATGGCCGCGAGTCCCGCGAGGGCCATGCTCCAGGCGAGCAACACCCAGTAAGGGGCGCTGAACCAGCCGAGTCGCACGCTCCACGCCCACGCCGCGAGCAGCGCAGCTACCGCGCCGAGTCCCAAAGCGGCCCAGCCGGCGCCGTTTCGGCTCCTGAGCGGCCGTCCCAGCCGCTGAAGTGCGCCCTGCGTGGCCGGCGCTGTCACCCGCCGTATCCAACCGCGTAGGCAAAGAGGTTCACACCCATCTTGAGCGCGGCCTCGCGTTTGTCCGGGGAGTCATGATGCACCTGGGGATCTTCCCATCCATCGCCCAGGTCGGACTGGTACGAGTAATAGACTACGAGGCGACCGTCGAGGAAGATGCCGAAACCCTGCGCCGGCTTACCGTCGTGCACGTGGATCTTCGGCATCCCCTTGGGAAAGTCGTAGACCAGATGATAGACCGGGTGGTCGAGCGGAACCTCGACCAGCGGGTGGTCAGGAAAGAGTCGCGCCAACTCTCGACGAATGGAGGCGTCCATTCCATAGTTGTCGTCCGCATGGAGGAACCCGCCCTGTTGCAGATACCGGCGCAGGGTAGCGAGGTCTCGATCGCTCCAGTGGACGTTGCCGTGGCCGGTCATGTACAGATAGGGAACGTTCCACAGATCGTCGTCGCTCAGGGTGACGACCTTCTCTTCGGTGGCGACACGCAGCCTGGTGCGGGTCCTGATCGCGGAGAGCAGATTCGGAAGACTGGAGGGATTGGCGTACCAGTCGCCGCCTCCATCATAATGCAAGCGACCGATCGTCATGACCGGGGCAGGCTCGCTCGGTACCGCCGGTGCCCAGAGAGCCACGCCGAGGGCGAAGAGCATCCGCGGAATCACGGCAACTCCATGACCAGCTTGTAGGCTTCGTTTCTTGGAAGGCCCAGGGACTGGGTGAGCCTTTGCACTACCTCACGCCGGCTCATCCCCTCGGCGAGAAGCGAGGTAGCCTGTTCGATTGCGTCCTCGGTTCGGTCGGGCTCGGTGGGCGGCTCACCCGTTCCTTGAAGCACAATCGTCAGCTCCCCCCGCGGGGGCACCGCCGAATAATAGTCAACCAGCTCCCCCAGTGTCCCGGCACGAATCTCCTCGTGCATCTTGGTCAACTCGCGGCAGACCACCGCGGTCCGGCCCGGCCCGGCCAGCGGAATGAGATCCTCCAGCAAGGCGAGCAACCTGGGCGGCGCCTCGAACAGGACCACGCTCCACTCCTCGGCTGCTGCGCGGCTGAGCAGGCGGGAACGCTCCCGGCCTTTTCGGGGAATGAAGCCGAGGAAGAGATAGCGGTCACCGGGGAGACCGGCGACAGAGAGCGCTGTCGCCACGGCGGAGGGACCGGGGACAGGAATGACCGGGATCCCGGCGTCGCGGGCCTGAGCCACCAGGTCTGTCCCAGGATCGCTGACCGTAGGCGTTCCCGCGTCCGAGACCAGGGCGATGTCGCGGCCCGAGCGCAGGATGTCGAGCAGACCCTCGAGCCGGTTGTCCCCCGAATGGGCGTGATAGCTGAGGAGGCTGGGCCGGGCCCCGAGATGGCTCAGTAGCCCCCGGGTGCGGCGGGTATCCTCGGCCGCGACTACCGACACCTTGGCCAGCACCTCCGCGGCGCGGAGCGAGAGGTCGCCAAGGTTGCCGAGCGGGGTTGCGACGACGTACAGGGTGCCGGTGGTGGGCATGATGGATCTTAATAGGAGGCGGAGGGAACAGAGGCGGTAAATTGAGAGGCGGAAGGAGAAGAGGCGGAAGGCACCCCCGTTCCTACCGCCTCAGTTCCTACCGCCGCTTCACCTACCGCCTTACCGCCCTACGCCTAGCTCAGATGCTGCTTGATCTTCCCTTCGAGCGTGGCCTTGGGCACCGCGCCAATGACGGTGTCCACGTGCTGGCCGTTCTTGAAGAAGAGAATGCTTGGAATCGAGCGAACGTTGAACCGCATGGCGGTCCGCTGGTTCGCGTCCACATCGACCTTGGTCACCTTGGCCTTGCCGATGTATTCGCCGGCGAGCTGATCGAGTATCGGCGCCACGATCTGGCATGGCCCGCACCAGGACGCCCAGAAATCCACCAGTACCAGTCCGTTCGCTTGCTCGATTTCAGCCGCAAACGAGGCGTCGCTCACGTGCACGGTCAAGGTATTCGCTGCGCCCATGTTGGTTATTCTCCTGTTGTGTTGATGTCGGACGATTGCCTCAGTCCGGCAGACAGCCGCCCTACTCTCTGGGAGGACCAGTGGCCGATCTCCCCCGCATTGCTCATGTCGGAATTGCCGTCGCCGACCTGGAAACGGCGCTCGCCTTCTACCGGGACGTCCTGGGCATCGCGCCGCATCCCCCCGAACGCGTTGATGGGGCGACCATCCTGGCGCTTCCATTCGGAGACTCGGAAGTGGAGTTACTCGCCCCGCTCCACGCCGACAGTCCAATTGGAAAGTTCCTGGCCAAGCGGGGCCCGGGTATTCACCACATCTGTTATCAGGTAGCCGACCTCGATGCCGCACTCGAGGCCTGCCGGAGAGCCGGCTATCGTCTGATAGACGAGGTGCCACGTACCGGGGCGGCGGGCCGTCGGATCGCCTTCGTACATCCGAAGGCGACCGCCGGAATCCTGCTCGAGTTGACCGACTAGCTGACTAGAAGATAACAGCGCTCGGTGAGGAAGGTTCCCGGGCTAACCCTGAGAAGCGCTGTCTCCCGGAGCCCCTTCCAGACAGGGGCGGGCCGGGTTCCCAGCCGCAGCCAAATCGAGCTGGGTAACGATCCAGAAGTCGTCGCGGAGCTTGACTGCGGTGAAGGGTACCGACCAGGTGCAGGTGCTACGCTTGATCTCGACCTGCAGGTTCCGGCGAGTCGGGTCGGTTCCCGGTTCGTCCGAGGTGACGCGGAACGAGTCGTTGCGGAGGTAGGCCTGCATGATCGCGATGCGGCGGCGATAATCGGGGGGTTGATTGGTTTTCGCCGCGGATCCGGCGGCGGTGCCCCACAGGTTCGCCATCTTGTCGAGGTTGCTATCGGCCACCGCCTGCATAAAACTCCGCACAGCACCACTGGCGGAGTTGGCAGGTTGTGCCTGGGGTGCGCTGCCGCCGCCGCAAGCAGCGAGGAGCAGCACCGATCCGAGCCATCGTTGCTTAATCACAAGTCTCTCGCTGAGCTAGTGTTAGCTTGCGAAGTTAACCGGCATGGGAGCGGCGAGCAATGACTCCGACGCGGCTGTACATCAACGTGGATCATGTAGCCACGGTGCGGCAGGCCCGCCGGACCGACGAACCGGACCCGGTGGAGGCGGCCCTGTTGTGCCAGCACGGAGGCGCCCAGGGCATTACGGCACACCTGCGTGAAGACCGGCGCCACATCCAGGACGACGATGTAGAGCGACTCATGTCAGCCGTCCAGGTGCTCAACCTGGAGCTGGCCACCAGTCCCGACGTCGTTGCTCTCGTCTGCCGGCTCCGGCCTTATCAGGCGACGCTGGTCCCGGAGCGGCGCGAGGAGATTACCACCGAAGGGGGGTTGGACCTCAGCCGACCCAATCCCAAAGTGCGCGATACGATACGGCGGCTGGAGGAAGCGGGAGCCCGGGTGAGCCTCTTCATCGATCCGGACCCCGGGACGATCGATGCCGCCAAGGACCTTGGCGTCCCCGCCATCGAGCTGCACACCGGCCGATACGCCAACAGCTGGCGGCAGAGCAGCGTGGCGCTGGAAGAGCTTCAGCGCGCAGCCCGCCACGCCGCCGATATGGGCCTGTTCGTCCATGCCGGCCACGGGCTCACCTATGCCAACGTGGCGCCGGTTGCGGCCATCCCGGAGATCGAGGAGCTCAATATCGGCCATAGCGTGGTGAGCCGCTCCCTGATGGTCGGGATGCGGCAGGCGGTTGAGGAGATGCGGAGGGCTATGAAGGTATAGCTATGAGCTATGAGCTATTAGCTTGAAGGTGCTGGCACCCCCAATCCACGCTAACCCGAACCCTATGACCAATCCCCTCGGGGCCGCCGACTTCTTTGCCTTGGAGGCTGGTGAGTGTCTGGACCGGCTGGAGACCCTGGTCTCCCAGCCCGAGCCACCATCGGCCGACGAGTTCCTGCGCAACGCGCGTGTGCTTCGGGGCTCGGCGCTCATGGGGACCCACACTCACATTGCCCGGGCCGCCGCCGGGCTGGAGGCGGTAGCCCGCGCGCATCGCGAGCATCAGCGGCCGTGGGATGCGGCCACCCGGGAGCAGGTGGCGCAGGCAGTCGAAGAATTTCGCCTGCTCGTCCGCCGGGTCTCCGAGTGGGGCGAGGCCGACACCGCGCGTGCCGTGCGGCTCGGACGGGAGCTCGAGACCCTGGCCGGCCGAACCGCGGCAAGCGTGCCGGACCGCCTCCCCGAGGGCGCGCGGCCCGAGCTGCACACCGGCGTACGGGCATTCGTGGCGCGTGAAGGCGCCCTCATCGCGAGCGCGCTCGACCGGGCCGCTCGGGGATTGCGCGCCACCCCGGGCGACCGGGAGCCGCTGTACAATGTCATCCGCCGCATGCAGTCCCTTCGTGGCCTGGCCGAGCTGGGCGACCTCTCGCCGCTCCCCGAGATTCTCGATGGCATCGAGCTGGCGGTGGGCGACCTCACCCGGCTCTTCGCGCCGCCACCCGACGTGGATCAGGTCATGGAGTGCGCCGGGCGCGCTCTGACCCGCATCTCGCGCGACGTCGCCGAGCGTGGAAGGCCGGACCCGGACGCCGAGGAGGCCCGTCAGTTCACCGAGGCGTTGCTCCGCGCCTTCGCGGTCGAGCGCGACGTCGTCCCCATCGAATCGCTCTATTTCAGCGGCGATCCAGAGCCGGCCACCCAGCCGTTGTCGCAGCCTCAGTTCACCATGCCTGAGCCGCTTGGCCCGCTGGAACTGGTCAGTCATGGTGAGCACTTGTGCCAGAGCGCCGACTTGATCGCCGCCGCCCGCTCCAGCATTCAACGAGACCTCCGGCTCTATCATCTACTCGGCGCACTTCGCTCGGCATCGATTCCCAGCCCCGATCCTGTGGCCGGCGGCCTCGCTATCTTGGCCCGATCGGCTCAGGAGGCCCTCGCCTCAGGAGTGGCGAGCCATTCCCTGACGGAGCTGGTTGCACGGCTGCGTGAGGCGGGCGAGCTGCTCCGCGGGGTGAGCGATAGCGATGATCGGATGCCGATCTCGCGGCGCCTGCTCGACGTGGCGCACCGGCTTGACGGCCTGAGCGCGGGCAAACAGACAGCCGCTTCGTCCGAGCCCGCAATAGTGCCGATCGAGTCACTCGGGTACGCGTCCGATGAGGACGTGGTCCCGATCCAAAGCCTCGCGCCCGATGAGCCCGACTCGGACGTGGTCCCGATCCAGGCCCTGGCACCGGACCAGCCTGCCGAGGGGGCCGGCGGCCTCGAGGTCAGCTTCAAGACGTTCGAGCTGCTGATCAGGCAGCGCCCGTCCACCACTCCCTCGCTGGACGCGCTGGTGCGAGGGGCCCCGCAGTCGCCGGCGCCGGCGGCAGCGGCGGCCGCAGTACCTGAGCCGATGCTGGCGGAGGTGGCCATCGGTACCTTGTGTTATAGCGGTCACGCCGCGCTCGAGCGGGCCGCCGTCCTCCGCCACGAGATCAATGCGGCACTGAGCCGCAATACGAGCCTGGAATCCCTGCAACCACTGCTCCAGGAGCTGCTCGACCTCGTTCCACTCGCGCTTGACCGCTCCTGAGTCAGGTTCCCGGCGGAGCCTCCTCCGCCGGGCTCTGCCGGCCGCCCTTGGCATCGGCATCTCGGTTGCCCTCCTGGCATGGGCGCTCCGAGGGGTCAGCGCCGAGTCGGTGCTGCACCACATCGCCGGCGCTCGCCCGGGCCCATTGGCCGCCGCTATCCTTGTCGCCACACTCACTTTTCCCATCCGCCTCATTCGCTGGCGCCTGCTGCTGCGGGATGAGCGCGGGATGGCGTACCCGTCCGCACCGCTCTGGCATGCGATCGCCCTCGGCTTCACAGCCAATAATCTGCTTCCTCTCAGGGCCGGCGAGCTGATCCGGTCTTACACCGCGGCCCGCCTCACGCGGGCGCGGTTCACCACGGTGATCTCGTCCGTGGCGGTGGAGCGCATCTTCGATGGGCTCACCGTCGTCGGGCTGTTGACTTTCGCACTATTTGATTCGGATCTGCCCAGCTCGGTCAAAGTGGCGGGTACTTCGGTCGCTCAGCTCGCTCGCGCGGCCGGCGTGGCCGGGGGGGTAGCCCTGGTGTTGGCGATCATCGTTGTGGCGGCGCCGCTGGCCGCCGAGAGGCTGGTCCGGCGCCTGCTGCCCTCCGCCCGCCTGGCGGACCGCCTCGTATACATGATCGAAGGGATCAGGCAGGGGTTGGCGGTTCTCCGCTCACCAGCCCGTCTCGCCGAAGTGATCGTCTGGTCCCTGGTGCTCTGGTTGGCCAATGGGTGGGCGTTCTATCTGGGATTCACCGCGTTCAACATCCCGGTAAGTTATTCCGGGGCGCTCCTGATGCAGGGACTCCTGGTTCTCGGCATATCGGTGCCGTCCACGCCCGGTTTCTTCGGCCCTTTCGAGGCCGTCATCGTGGCAGTGTTGGCCCTCTACCGCATCCCTGGTAGCCTGGCCTTTTCCTATGCGATCGCCTTCCACGTCACCACGCTGGTCCCAATCACGCTGTTGGGCCTGTGGTCGCTGACCCGGACCCCCGAAGGGTTCAGCCTGTTGCGTAAGAGTCAGCCGTGACGGCCACCATCGTCACCTTGCCTGCTCTGGCCAAGGTCAATCTTTTCCTCCGGGTGCTTGCCCGGGAGGAAGATGGCTTTCACGGCATCGAGACCCTGCTGTGCCTGGTGAGCCTGGCGGACACGCTGCGCGCGGAGCGGCGAGAAGGGCGTGGAGTGACGATCGAGGTTTCCGGCGCAGACGTCGGAGCGGCGGAGCAGAACCTGGCCGTCAAGGCCGCCGCAGCGGTGTCGGAGGCGGTGGGCCACCGGTTCGCCATCCACCTGACGCTCACCAAGCGCATCCCGGTCCGCGCCGGGCTGGGGGGTGGCTCGAGTGACGCGGCGGCCGCGCTGCACGCCGCGAACAGTCTCGCCGGCGACCCTATCCCGCGCCACGAGCTAATACAGCTGGCCGCCCGCCTCGGCAGCGATGTCCCCTTCTTCTGCGCCGGCGCTCCACTGGCGCTGGCCTGGAATCGAGGCGAGCGCATGCTGCGGCTGCCGCCTCTGCCTTCGGCCCCCGCCTTGTTGCTCACGCCCAGAGTGGCGGTCGCTACGGTCGAAGCCTATACGTGGGTGGACGCCGCGAGGCAATCGGCGGGACGGCGCGGTGCGGTGGCACTCGATCTCGAGGCGCTATCGGGCTGGGGCGACATCGCGCGGATGGCGGGAAACGACTTCGAGTCTCCGGTCTTCGGCCGTCACAGCGAAGTCCGCCAGGCATTCGAGGCGCTGGTCGGCACCAGGCCCCTGCTCTGCCGCATGAGCGGTTCAGGATCGACGCTGTTCGCGATCTACCGCTCGGTACGTGACCGCGATGATGCCGCCATGATGTTGGGCCGAAAGCACGGAACCGTCATCCCGGTGGAGACCGTCTCCACCCCAGCCCCGGGGCCGGAGTCCGCGAGTCTCCTCATCTGACACGGATAATTCGGGCCTTGGAGGGCACCCCGTTCCCGTTGAGAATGAAAAGCAGGTAGTGGCCGGGAGGGGCCAGGCTGCCGCCGACAGGCGCCGCCACCGCCAGACCGCCGGCGGCCCTCTGGAACGAGAGCTCCAGAAAGCGCTGGTTCTGATCGAACCCATGGGTCACCGATCCCAGGCGCACCAGCGTCGCCCGGACAACGCGCGGCGCGTCCGCGGTGGCGACGAAGAACTCCTGACCGTACGCGACCACGTCTGGGGTCCCGTCAATCGAGGGTCTTGGCCCGCGAAACAGATAAGGCGGCGAGAAGATTTCGGCCGTGACCTCACGAGGCAGACCCACTCCGTCGCCGCTGCCAGCGTGCAGGACTCGGCCATCGGGGAGGAGTAGCGTGGTTGAGTGATAGACTCGAGTCACCTGATTCGCGGCCAGTGGGCTCCAGACCTCGGTTGCCACATTCCAGATCTCTGCCGCATGCACGGCCCCAGCGGGCTCACTAAACCCTGCCGCACTGGTACCGCCGGTTGCCAGCACATTCCCGTCCGGCAACAGTGTCGCATTGAGCTGGCGGCGAGCATGCGTCAGGGGCCCAGTGTAACGCCACGCGGGTGCGGTGAGCATGAGGTCGATCACCTCAGCTGTTCTGGTAGGAGGCCCATCGGGTGGGTCGCTCCCGCCAACAATGAGTACCCGCCCGGGCCGGTACATGACAGCGGAGCCGTAGTCCCGGCGGCCATAGTTGCTGGTCGCGACCGGGGTCCATGCCCCTGACCCACTGGGATCGAGGTAGGAGGCTTGCGCGAGCTCGCCGGCGTAGAAGACGAGCCCGTTGGGTGCCACGAATGCGCGGGGATAGTAGGGCAGCGCTCGGGGGGCGCTGGTGAGCGCGCGCCAGCTGCTACCGGTCCACACCTCGGGGATCTCCACCTCGACGCTGTCTTCATCCCGTCCCGCGAGGGTGAGAACCTCGCCGTCGGGGAGCGTCGTGGTGGTCGGATACCAGCGGCCCCGCCTCATCGGTGCCACCGCGATCCAACCCCGAGCAGCTGCATCGAAGACGTTAGCGTCGGGCAGGCCATGATGATCGCTGAGGTGGCCCCCCGCGACCAGAAGGCGGCCATCAGACAGGAAGGAGTGTCCGCTGCAAAAGAGCATGCTGGCACTGGGCGCGGCCGTGAATTCGCCGGTCGTCGGATCCCATATCTGGGGCTCTCCCACCCGACCCCAGGAGAGCAGCTGGCCGGTCGGAAGCAGATGGAGGTGCACCGCGACGACGGGCCAATCGAAAGGAGCAGTCCACTCTCCGACTGTGGCCTCGGGTTCCTGCACCGGTTCCGGCGGACAGGGTGTCCCGCCGTTGGGGACCGACACAATCTCCTCATTTCCATAGGAGATCTTCAGGGTACCGCGGTGCAGCGTGGTCAGGCGGGTCGTGCTCGGGGTATTCACCCCGGAGCGTGGTGGAAGGAGCAGCTCGCCTAGTTCGGGGGTGCCGGACACCGCATAGCCGGCGGTGAGGGCGGTAGAGTCGAGGCTCTGGAGATCGAAATCGTTGCCGCAGACATACGCCACGGCAAGCGGAACAAGCGGACCACTTGGAGGAGTGGGCTTCAGGCTATCCTGGCAGCCGATCGTGGCGCCCACCAGACACGCGGCGATCAGCCGCCTCAGCGCCTGCTCACCCCGGCGTCCACCATCTCGCGAACCTTGCGGGCCAGCGCTTCCGGCGCCAGCGGCTTCTGGAGGAATTCGCACCCCTCTTCCAGCAGGCCGCGGCGGACCACGTCCATGCCGGTGTACCCGGAGGTGAACAGTACCGGCACGCCCGGCCAGCGCTCCGCCAGGCGAGCGGCCATTTCCCGACCGCCCAGATCGGGCATGACCACATCCGCGACGATGAGACTGACCCGGCCAGACTCGGCCTCCATGATATTCAGGGCGGCTCGACCGTCGGCAGCCTCCAGTACGTTGTAGCCGCAGTCCCGCAGGGTCCTGGCCATGATCGAGCGCACCATGTCTTCGTCCTCGGCGACGATCACTGTCTCGTTGGTGCGCGCGGTCGGAGACGGCTCTCGTGGATTCGCCGGGTCCGGCACCGTCGGCGCCAGGGGGAAGTAGAGCTTGAAGGCGGTTCCGAGACTCGGCTCGCTGTAGACCCAGATGAAACCGCCGCTCTGCTTGACGATGCCGTACACGGTGGACAGGCCAAGCCCGGTTCCCTGACCCACCCCCTTGGTGGTAAAGAACGGCTCGAAGACCCGCGCGAGGGTGGCGCGGTCCATCCCGTGTCCGGTATCGCTTACCACCAGCGCGGCGTACCGACCCGGCTGGAGCGATTCCACCGATTTCCTGGCGGCATAGGCCCGGTCCAGGACCACATTCATGGTCTCGATGGTGACCCTACCCTGGGCGGGCATGGCGTCGCGGGCGTTGAGGGTGAGGTTGATGAGGACCTGCTCCAACTGGCCCGGATCCGCCCGTATGGTGCCGAGGTCGGGAGCCAGATGCAACCGCAATCCCCGGGTCTCTCCCAGCGTCCGGCTCAGAATCGCCTCCAGGTCCCGGACCGTCGCATTCAGGTCGAGCACCTGCGGCTGGAGGACCTGCCGTCGGCTGAAGGCAAGAAGCTGTTGGGTAATCCCGGCAGTTCGGGTGGCTGCTTTCCAGATCTGGTCGACATCCTCACGAACCGGCTCGGGCAGGTCATTGCGCTGGAGCACGTAGTCAGCGCAGCCCAGCACGACCGACATCATGTTATTCGCTTCGTGCGCGATGCCGCCGGCGAGCTGCCCGACCGAATCCATGCGCTGAGCCTGGCGCAGCCGTTCCTCCGTCAGTTTTCGCTCGGTGGTGTCGAGACATACGCCCGTCATGTACAGCGGGTTCCCCTTCGAGTCGCGCACCACACGGCCCTGGTCGGCCAGCCACCGGACCCGTCCATCCGGAAGAAGGATCCGGAATTCGTAATCCAGGTCCCCGCTACCCTCGAGGGCGCGTTGAACCGAGCCGGCGACAAACCCGCGGTCGTCAGGGTGGACCCGGCCGATGAAATGCTCGTACTGGGTCACCCGCTGGCCCAGCTCGATGCCATAGAGCTCGTGCAGTTGATCGTCCCAGGCGAGCGTATTGCTGGCGACGCTCCACTGCCAGGTGCCCATCCGGGCGGCTTTGAGCGCGAGGCGAAGCCGCTCCTGGCTCTGCGCCAGCGCTTCCGCCGCCTGCTTTCGTTCGGTCACGTCCCGTTTGATCGAGGCGGCGCCGATTACCCGCCCGTAGGCGTCCCGGATGGGCGACACGCTCACGGAGATTTGGATCCGCCGCCCATCCTTTCGAATTCGCTCGGCCTCAGAAAACTCCACCCGTTCGCCGCGGCCGATGCGCTCCAGAAGATCGCGCTCGGTGTCGTGGAGCTCCTCGGGGATGAGACGAAAGATCGGCTGACCGACCATCTCGGTTTGGCTGTAGCCGAAGATCGCCTCGGCAGCCCGGTTCCAGCTGGTCACCACGCCCTCGAGCGTCTTGCCGATGATGGCGTCGGAGGAGGAAGCAACAATCGCCGCCAACCGGGCCGCCGCCTGCTCCGCTGCCTGATAGCTGGTCACGTCCCGGGTGAAACAGCGGGTGTGAACAAACCGGCCATCCTCGAAGTACCCGCTGGAGTCGATGA
>DATMDQ010000017.1:0-60324 GCA_035557715.1 Gemmatimonadales bacterium | reverse complement strand
TGACCGTTGCCCCCGACAGCAGCAATCAGCGGGATTTTGACGTCGGACATGACTTACTTTCCTCCTTCTCGCCGCTTGGCGATACGGCCCGTCAGGCCTTTGAACGGTGCCGCCAGGGCCTGCGCGAGACGTGAACGCGGTGCAGCGTCCTCGCGTACGCCGGTAACCGCCGCCGCCAGTCCTTTGAGATCCCGGGTGTAGGGGGAGCCGCCGTTCAGCACGATAGGTTTTCCGGCATTCACCGAGCCCATCACCGCCTCATAGTCATTGCTGAGCTTCCAGTACACTTTGAGTCCCAGGCTCTTTTCAACGTCTGCAACCGAGATCGCGTCGTTAGGATCGTACCGATTAATGATCAGACGCACCTGATCCTCTCCCTTGGTCAGTATCCGCTTGAGCAGGGGAATCCCCCGCTGGATGTTCCGCAGCGACGGTAGGTCTGCGCTACTGACCATGAACACAAGATCCGCCTGCTCGAAGATGGCCAGCGTGGAGGGGGCAAACGAGCGTGGGGTGTCCACAAGGATGTATTCGTAGTGCTGCCGCAGGAAGGCCAGGATTCGGCGTATCTGGTCCGCCGTGACCGATTCGGCCTTCTCCGGCTGGAAAGGAGCCGACAGGAGATGTACCCCCGAGGGGTGGTGCTCGATGTAAGAGGCCAGCAGGCTGGCATCCATACGCCGGAAGTTCTCGGCGAAGTCCACGAAGTTGAACCGGGGCTGCACGCCGAGCATGAGCGCGCTGTCGCCCAGCTCAAGATCCAGGTCCACAAGCAGCGTCTTGCTGCGGGTGGTCCGGTGGATGAGAATGGCGAGATTGGTAGCCAGCGTGGTCGAGCCGCCACCACCCTTGGGGCTGAAGAACGACAGGATCCGGCCCGGTTGACGCTGCTTCTCTCCATCCTGCTTCCGGAGCTTGTGAGCGCAGCGGTTGGCCGCCGCGCGGAGATCCTCGGGAGCCACCGGCTTGGGGAGATAGTCCGAAACTCCGGCCCGCATCGCCTGCATCAACTGGTCGCTGGAGAGCACCGGGCCGGTGGCTAGGAAGAGCTGCGCCGGGTTGAGCTCCACCAGGTACTGCGCCAGCTGAAGACCGAGATCAGGGCTTTCCTCCAGGTCCAGGATGATCAGCTCGGGAGCCACGCCGCGCAGGGCCTGGATCTGGTGCTCGCCGAATTGGTACAGCGGCACGCTGAGCTCCAGATCCAGGGAGACCGGACGGTCGGGTCCGGTCAGAAGCTGCTTGACCTGAGCCACGAACGTCGAATCGCTGGAGATCAGCGCGGCACGCGCAAGCTGAGCGTCGGTCATTGAGGGCAAACTCGACTCCTATGTGACTCATACGGTCGGGCCCTGGTACGACGGGGCGACCCAGTAAGGGGTGCTATTTGATCAGCTCTAGGGTCTTGATGAGCGACCCGGTCACCCCGGGGCCGCCTCCCGGCCCACCGACAAATCCCAAGAATCGCCCGGTGATCGCGGCCTTACAACTGGCTCCGGAGCAGCCAGGGGGGCGCTTGTCGAGGAAGACCTTGGCGAAGTTGTTGAACACGAGGGAGTTATCGCTTGGAGCCAGCATCTCCAGCTCGGGATTGTAGAGGGCGACGATCACTACCCGCGGGCTATCCACCAGCCCGTCATCATCGCCGTCATCGAAGTCGGAACCCTCCACAGTGTTCGTCATGTCGTTCCAGTGCGCGCCCGGATCATAACCGATGCGCGTGTCCCAGGCCGGGCTGATCTGTCCAGCGGTCGCGCCATTTCCAGCCACCGCGGGATAACCCGCCCCGCCGACAGTCACGACCTCACAGGATTCCTCGGTGATCTTGGCGCTCAGGACAGCTCCGCTGTTGGCGTCACCCGATGAAAGGCCCCAGGCGTAATAATTGGAGCTGGTTGTTCCGTCCTTGGACGAAATCGTCATCAGGGTTAGCTGGCGACCGTAATCGTTAGTCTTGTTCAGAAAGGGATTGGTTCCGCCCAGACCGTTTCTGTAGGTTGAACCGTAGCCGTAGTCGTCCTGATCGTACTCGTCAGCGCCCGGATCGAACTCCCAAAGCTCTCGTTCCGTGTCGGGACCGCTCGGTTCATCTAACACGCCGTTGCCGTTTCGGTCCAGGAAATCCCAGAGGTCGTCCTCGACCAGTTCCTCGGGGGTCGGGTGTCCGGTTCCGACGCCGTCGATATCATTGTTTTTCCAGATATCCGGAATGGCAATCGGCATGACGCAGGCGGCGTTGCTCGTCTCCGCGACATGCGCCCTGGCCAGGGCCCGGATGGCCATCGTTGGGCTCCCGAAGATGCTGGCGAACCAGAGCGGTATCCCGCCGCCAGTGTACGTGGCCGTCAGCTCCTGATTGACGAGATCCACGTCGATGGCGACCTCGGGATCCGTGACCTGGACACGGTGAACCTGATGTTTCTTCGCGAAGTCGCGGGCACGTGCCTCGGCGATGGGCGACTTATCTATTAGAGGGTCGGGAATAATGAAGGCGCTGGCCCCGGCAAGGGCCGCGGAATCCATGGCCCGCTGAGCTTCGGCCTTGGCCGCCTTGATCATGCCGTAATCGATGGCGAGGGCACTCATCCCTATTGCCAGAAACAGCATGAGCGCCATCAAAACCAGGGTGACTCCGCGCTCTCCCCGCCGCCCAGACTTGCTCGACCGCATATAGCCTCCTTTAATGCTCCTGATAGCTTCTCCATGCCGTATCTGCGGGGCCCGTCATCTTCATCTGGCCGGTCCACTTCCAGCTGGCGGGCTCCCCCGTGGGCAGCAGCGCAGGCGTGTCACTCGGCAGCACCAGCTTGGGCGAGACCAGCACCAGGAGCTCGGTGCGCCGTTGGCGGGCATCCTTGGACCGGAAGAACTGGCCCAGGATCGGGATGTCGCCCAGTAGCGGGATCTTGGTCGAGTTGTCGGTCATCGTATTGTCCACCAGCCCGGCGATGGCCAGATACTGCCCGTTCTTCATCTCGACCTCGGTCTCGGCCCTCCGGGTGAGCAGGCTGGGAATGGTGAAGCCGCCGAAGACGAGCGGGTTGGAGAAGTCCAGCGCCGACACTTCGGGCGCCACCTTCAACCGGATGCTGCCCCCCCGGGTGATCGTAGGCGTGAATTTCAGCCGGATCCCGAACTCCTTGAACACGATCGAGACCGCGTTGCCGCCCCCGCCACCCTGGACCGAGGGATAGGGAAACTCACCTCCGGCCAGGAACGTCGCCTCCCGTCCGGGGAGCGTTAACAGGTTCGGCTCCGCCAGGCTCTTCAGCAGACCCTTGGACGTCAGGGCGCGAATGAGCAGCTCGATACTGGCATTGGCGTTGAAGAGCCCGAGGTCCACTATCCCATCGGAGAAGGTACCGTCTTCAGCGGTATTGGTTGACCCAGTCCAGTTGCCCCGGTCATTCAGGTTCTGGGGATTGAGCGTCGCAAGCTGGGAGCGGAACTCCTTGATGGCGCTCTTGTTGACCTCAGCGAATCGCACCTTGAGCAACACCTGAACCGCCTCCGGCGTGCTCAGGTTGTCCACGATGGTGGCCCCGGAGCCCTTGGCGATCTCGACCGCGCGGTTAGCCACGCTCGCATCGCGCACCTGGCCGGAGAGAGTCACCACGTTTCCGCTGGCCAGGACGTCGATGTTCTCCCCCCCGAGCACGGAGCTGAGGTAGCGCTGGAGCCCGGGCGCATCGGCGGTCACCTCGACCGAATACAGCTTGATGGCACCGCTGTTGTCCCAGAGAAAGAGGCTCGTGGTCCCGAGCGTCTTTCCGTTGATAAGGACCTCAGTCGGTGAGACTACGACGGCCTCGGCCACGGCGGGGTCACCAATCGAGAATCGCTGAATCGGGGTGGAGTTGACGAGGAGCGCGGACGCGCCCTTGGAAACCGACACCACCTGCTCCGGCGACCGGACCACCCGCTGTCCCTGGGCCGCGCGGGGCATGCCCAGGTACGCGATGACACCAAGAGCGCAGGCGAAGCACCACCGCCACGCATGCAGGAAAGGAGCGGTCGAACCGTGGCGGAGGGTACGCACGGATTTTCCATTCAAAGGGGTCAGGGTCTCTGGAACGTGGTCAGGGTTCGCTCGCCGCCACGATACCCCTCTACTACCGTGGGGTTCGCCCTGGGTGCGGGAGCGACCGCACGGTTGCGGTTGGGACGGCTGTTCTGGGAAGACGTTGCGGCACTGGGCGAGAGTCTGTCTGCGCGAGCTCCACTGGTCGACACGGCGAGCGTGTCGAGCGTATTTCTAAGTGCGAGCTGTAGCCGCCCCTCCTTGGCGGCCAGGGCGAGCAGCTCGGCGTCGTCCGGGCTGACCAGCACCGTGATGACGGTGACGGTCTGGGGCTTCCCTTCCTTATCCCGCGTCACCGACTGGCCGGCGGCCAGGGTCTGCACGTTCTGCAGCAGCGTCTTGGTGATCGCCTGAGGACGGTTGTTGTTGTTCTTGTCCAGCGTCAGCATGACGTCTACGCGAGTGCCGGGAAGCACGAAACCGGCAACCCCGATCACCTCATCCACCCGAACGCTGACCGCACGCATGCCATCCCGGATGATGATCGGAAGACCCCCGCCGGCATCCTTGGTGGACATCTTGGCCGCGAGGAGTGGCTCGTTCTCGGCCAAGGGCGTGATCACTCCCCGGCCCACCGCGTCTTGCACAGAGCGGATATAGCCGCTGGGGAGCGCGTCTCCTGGCCAGGTCATCAACTTCACGTCGCGCTCGGTAACCACCGACCCCACAGCGAGGCTGCGGGCCGAGAGGACGATGTTCACCCGCTTCGGCTCGGACGCCATGAGCGGCGTGGTGCGTTCCCTGAGATACCTGAGGGCGAGAAGCGCTGCCACCACTCCTGAGGTGAGGGCCAGGAGGAGCATGAACCAGGGTCGTGACTTTCTCATTGGAAACTCGCCTACTGAAAGGCCCGTCTATCGTCACTCGTGGCCGGCTCGCTCGAAGCAGCATGAGCCCGGCCCGTGATTTCATCGTGAAAACCGACTACTCGTTGCGCATTGTCGCTTCTGTCGAGATCGTGACCAGAGGAGAACCCCCGGTCCACTTCAGCAGCGCGCCGATCAAGCCCATCTTGTATTGGGTGGCCACGTCCACCGTCACCTCATAACCGGTATCCCGCCAGCAATCGGCCACCACCGCGCAATCGGGATCGGCGCTCGAAAAGGTGATGGTAGAGGTTTCGATCGATGCAAGGGCAAGCCGTTCCTCGATCTTGGCTTGAACCTCCGCCATCGTGTTAGTTTCATCGTCCTTGACGACGGTATACCGCGCTCCCTCGCGCGCCGCATCGGTGACCGCCTGCTTGATGTTCCAGGCCCGGGCCATTTCTGTGATGCCGGCAATGAACAGGAGCACCAACGGCAGAACCAAGGCAAATTCCGCCAGTGCCTGGCCCCGTTCGCTCCGTCGCTTGGGATGGCAACTTCCGGCCGTCATAAGCGCACTCCCTCTCCGAACCACCAGATTAGCGATCCCAGGGCAATCGGAACCGCATAAGGAATCGTTAAAGCGCCGGGCGAATCGAGCGTTCGGACCTGACCCGCCCGGCCCAGGCTTCGCCACGACTTCACCAGGTCTACCGTGTTAAAGATCAGCAAAGGCAGCAGCCCCCTGCGCACCACGCTGACCAGCGCGAAGGCCCCGCCGAGCACTGCCATCAAGGCCAATCCGCTGAGCACCGCGGGGAAGCCGAAAAAGGCCCCCACGGCGGCCAGCAGTTTGACGTCTCCCCCGCCGATTGCCCGGACCGCATAAAGTCCCAGGGAAACCGCCAGCCCGACACCGAGTCCTTCCAAGCCACTGACGAGGGCGGCAGAGCCGAGCGGGGCACGCAGCGTTAAGGCTGCCGCGAGCCCCGTGACCGTAAGCCAGTTCGGAATTCGATGGGTGGTGAAGTCCAACCAGGCGGCGGTACAGACCAGCCCGATGAGTGCCAAGTCTGCCACGGTCTGGATCATCCAGAACCCCTCGGGTCGAACCCACTGACCCAGGGGGATCCCGCAATGGCTTCCATCACTGCCCCTTCAACTCCAACCCTCAGACCGCAGGGATCTACATGTCCGCGGTGGTCAGCTCGTTGTTGGCCTTGCCGAAGAGGTTCTTGATGTGGCCACCCATGCCCTGAATGAACACGACTACGCCGATGACGATCAGTCCGAGCAACAGCGCGTACTCCGCCAAGCCCTGGCCCGACTCGTCGTTCCAGAATTTCTTCGCATGCTCCATCATACGGTGAACCTCCGCTGCACCTTTGGGGTTGGCACTGGCTTGGGAATCGCGGCGCTTACCGCGATCCCCCGAACAGGCGCACGCCTCAGGCGTTCGCCGGAAATCTGCAAATTCATAGTGAATCAAGCTGACCGCAAGGATACGGGGGGAAACGTCCCTAGCATGATATACAGCACGGTTCGCGTTGCCGCTAGTGCCACCATCCCGCCAGCTTCGGTCCAGCATCGAGCGGCTGCCACTTAGCCAGGTCGGGAGCCTCCCTCCTTCCTTCGCTTCGGTCTATATTCAGGTCCGCTCGGTGGAACCCATGTCCGCCGGCTGTGTCTCGTCTCGCTGGTGAACCCCCACCGCTAAAGTCACCGTGAAGCAGCCTCTCGCCTCTACCGCGGTAGGACCCGGTTTACAGCCTAACTCGGGGCCGGGAAGGCCGCCAGTCACCCCTCCCTCCATACCAGCGGTGATCTTCGCGCTGCTTGCCCTGCTCGTGCCGATCGCATTGCAGATCCCTGTTCTCAATTCCGATGGCGATCTCGCGCGACACTTGGGCCACGGCCGCCATATGCTGCAACACGGAGGGCTGATCCGCCACGACCCCTTCTCGTTCACCCGCCCTGGCGCCTCGTTCGTAGGATTCGAATACGGCAGCCAGCTCATCTACGCGCTGGCTGAGCGCATCGGCGGCCTGCCGGCGGTGGCAGTGCTGGCCGGCGTACTGATCGGCGCCACCTACGCGCTGCTCGCCCGGTTGCTGTTGAAATTGGGAGTGGACCCGCTGCTCGCCACTGTGAGCGTCGCCGTGGCGGTGGTACTCGGGATTGGGCACTGGACCGCGCGCCCGCACCTGTTCTCCTACGTGGCCGTCATTGTGTTGCTCGGCCTTCTCGAGCGCCGGCCGCGTACCGGAATTCCGCTCACGGCAGCCCTGTTCGTCCTCTGGGCCAATATTCACGGAGGGTTCCTGTACGGGTGGATCCTCATCGGGCTTTACCTCGCCGGCAGCGTGGCCGAGCTACTCTGGAGCAACGATAGAGCGGTCTGGCGTGAACGGGTGAGGTATTACGCCGGAATGCTCGTCACGGCCACTCTCGTGACCCTGATCAACCCGTACGGGCTGGGACTGCACCGGCACTTGTTTGGGTTCTTCGGGAAGCCGTTTCTGGTAGACAATACGGCCGAGTTCGCCTCACCCGACTTCCACGAGCCGGGCGGCAAGTTGTTCCTTGTGGCGCTGCTGCTCTGTGTCACCTCTCTGGCGCTCTCCGCTCGCCGTCCGACCCTGCCCCGCCTTTTCGTGGTCTGCGCCGGTGTGGGATTCGCTCTCATCGCGCTACGGAACATCCCGCTCTTCGGCCTTACCGCTGTGCCTCTTCTCGCACTCCACCTCGACGACGCGTGGCGCCGGCTTCCCGACCCCCGGGGCATCCGCCAACGCTTTGCGGCCACCGCGATTCGCACCAGCACCTGGCCCTGGATCGGGTTGGTGCTGATCCTAGTCTTTTTCCTGGCCGGTGGACACGGGAAGGTCGGCACCCGAAGGCTGATCGCGGATCACTTCGATTCCACGATCTTCCCGGTGGCCGCGGTACGGCATGCGCGCAGTGAGAAGCTGCAGGGCCGGCTTTTCAGCGAGTTTACCTGGGGAGGCTATGTCGGGTATGCCTGGCCGGAGCAGCGGATCTTCATAGACGGCGGCACGGACTTCTTCGGGGAGGATCTGTTCCGCGAATATTCAAAGATCAAGCGTTTGGTCCCTGGCTGGCGCGGGCTGCTGGAGAAGTGGGACATCTCTCTCATGTTGCTAAACCGTCAGTCGTCGCTGGCCCATGAGCTCGCCAGGGATGGCCGTTGGGGGCTGTGGTACTGCGACTCGCTCGCAGTCGTCCTCAAGCGACCGGATAAGGGAAAGAGCCTGGTCGCTCGGTCAGATCCCGATTCCTCCGAGGCGCAGCTCAACACTTGTGGCGGCCAGCGCGGGTCCGGAGAGACCCGCGGGGCCTCAGGCCCGAACGGCAACGCCGACGAGCGAAAGTCCCCAGGGGAGGCGAAACCGGCGCAGGAGAGCAGCCTCCATGGCGAGTAGGCCTGCCAGGAGCTCGTTCGCCAATCGGGGAAGCGCATGCACGTCTGAATGCGCCGAATGAGAACCCCGAAATCGTCCCAGCAGCCGGTGGGCACAATAGACCGGAAACAGGGTGCTATTCCAGTACGATAGACGTCTGATCCGGAGGCCAGATTCCTCCACCAGGCTGCGCAGGCCTCGCTCGACGTAACGGCGGCGATGAAAAAGGGCCGCGTCGTGGGGCCCGAAGAGCCAAGGGTGCGCCGGGACCGAAAAGATGAAGGCGCCACCCGGCCGGAGCACTCGCGCTATCTCCTGCACCGCACCCACATCATCGTCGATGTGCTCCAAGACATCCGACGCGACCACAACGTCGAAGCTGCCCGGCCTGAACGGCAGCTCGGTGCCGCTCGCCCGACACAAGGCTGCCCCTCCTCGTCGGCCTGCCAACTGAACGGCTCCAGCATCAGGCTCGATACCGCAGACCAGCCCGAAGGGGGTATAGCTGGACGAGTTCCCCCCGGTTCCACAGCCATAGTCGAGAATCCGAAGTCCCCCATCGCGGACGGCGGCAAAATCCCTCAACAGATCCACCAGGACTCGGCGGCGGCCACGGAACCACCAGTGCCGTAGCTCGTGGGCATGCATGATCTCGTATTCTTCCTGGCGCACTGGCGTGTTCCCTGGCAAAGACAGTGTGGCTTCCTTGACGGCCCCGGTATCTCAAAGTAACGTAGGTTCCAGTTCCCATTTCCAAGAAACTACTGACTCCGTCGTTGTGCCCCTCTTTCACTGGGGAATCAACGACGAACCACAGACGCTGAGTTTGTGCCTCGGCGTTTTTGTGTACGTCCCAACATCATAGGGGGATCGACGCCCATAACCCCGGAAGGCCGCGCCATACCTCCATCGCAAGACGTACGGATTCCTGGCTGGGTTCCCTTGGTCTTTTGCGCCACGGGGTTTGCGGCCCTGCTCTATCAGGTAGTCTGGCAGCGGGTTCTCTACTCGACCTTTGGGGTCAATGTCGAGGCGGTCACCACGGTGGTCACCGCCTTCCTGGCCGGGCTCGGGGTCGGTAGTCTGGCCGGCGGGCGGCTAGCCAGGGGCACCAGTCGTACCATCCTCCTGCTCTGCGGTTTGATCGAGCTTGCCATCGGCATCTTCGGGGTCGGGTCGCTCAGTTTCTTTCGCTGGATAGGCAGCCTCACGCTCGGCTTGCCGGCCCTTCCGCGGGGTGCCGTCATGGCGCTGGTGGTCATGCTTCCCACCACTCTGATGGGCGCCACACTTCCCCTCCTCGTGGCTTTTCTGGTGCGCTCGACGGGAAACGTCGGACGGACGGTCGGCCTGCTCTATTTCGTGAACACCGCCGGCTCGGCGTTCGCCGCGATCGCGGCGGTGGTGCTGATCCTGGGCAACCTGGGGGAGACGAGATCCGCCTATCTGGCCGCCAGCCTGAACTTCCTGGTAGGAGCATTTATCCTGGTTGGACCTCTCCAGCGCTTGCCCCGTTCATGACGCTGTCCCTGGCACTCGCCGTGGTTGCGATCACCGGTTTTATCTCGCTCTCCTATGAAATCCTCTGGTTCCGGGCGATTTCGTTCGTGACCGGCAGTTCTCCCGCGGTGTTCGGACTTCTGCTGGGTTTCTATCTCGGTGGTCTGGCGGTCGGCTCCTTTGGCAGCGGCATCTTCTGCCAGAACCGGGTTGCTCACGGCAATCGGAAGTATTTCCGTCACATCGCCGCGTTCGTGCTGCTGGCGAATCTCTTCGGATTTCTGGTGCTCCCACTGCTCGCGTGGGTGACGACCCGCTCCGGCTGGGATCCAGCCCTAGGCCTGATCGCACTCTCTTCGGCGATGCTGGGTGCCGTGCTGCCACTGGTCAGCCACTTCGGTATCGCGCCCGACCGTCTGGCGGGGACTCGCCTGTCGTATCTCTATGCGGCCAATATCGTTGGGTCGGTCCTGGGGACCTTCCTCACCGGATTCGTGCTGCTCGAGGTTATGTCGATTCGCACGATTTCGGCGTTGCTCATGATCGTGGGCGGCGTCACGGTGATCGTATTGCTGGCACTCGGCGGGGTTCGGCGGGCCGCACTGGCCGGGAGCTCGGTTCTCGTAGCCGCCCTCATGGGGTGCGCTCTAGCTGCCACGCCCCAGCTGTTCGAGCAATTCTACGAAAAACTCTTACTGGGCCGGAACTTCACACCGGCAATGCGATTCGCAGACGTGGTAGAAAATCGCAGTGGAGTCATTACAGTGACGCATAACGGGACCGTCTATGGCGGCGGAGCCTACGACGGCAGAATCTCGACCGATCTGGTGGATGACCGCAACAAAGTTGTGAGAGCTTACGCCATCAGCGCGCTGCACCCGTCTCCTCGCCACGTGCTCATGGTCGGGCTCTCGACCGGTGCCTGGGCCCAGGTCATCGCGAATCACCCAGCCGTTGAAAGCCTCACGGTCGTCGAGATCAATCCAGGATACCTCCAGCTGGTGGCCAAGTATCCCCATGTTGCAAGTCTTCTCTCTAACCCCAAGGTAAGAATCATCATCGATGACGGCAGGCGTTGGCTTACACGCAACGACCGCCGATTCGACATGATCGTCTCGAACACGACCCTTCATTGGCGTGCGCACAGCACAAACCTTCTGTCGGTAGAGTATTGTCGCTTGGTGCGGGCACATTTGCGACCCAACGGCGTGTACTACTTCAACACGACGAGCTCGACGACGGCCTTGAAGACAGCGATGGTTGAGTTCCCCTACGGCCTTCGGTTTATCAACTTTGCCGCAGTCAGCCCGAGCCCGCTCACGTTCGATCGATCGAGGTTCAGACTGATACTAGAGAACTACAGAATCGACGGCCGGTCCGTCTTCAACCGTGCCATCCCAGGCGAGCGCGAACGCATGGAAGCGGTGATCAATTCGTCAGACATCGAGAGTCGAGACGCCATACTCCGTCGACTCTCATCGACGCCGATAGTCACGGACGACAACATGCTCCCAGAGTGGCATCCGACGGTCACAGAGGACATACAGCACTGACTTCGCGCTCAGTTCTGCCTGAATGCCCCTTGGGAAACCATACGTGCGCACGGAGATCGACGTGGTGGTCAGACAGAGAATAGCGGAGATAGCTCGTCGGCTCTCGCGCATTTTACTCCGCTATTCTCTGGCGATCCTCCTACCAGGATTGGCTTACTTGGTGGTGAGCACGGGCCTGACTCGAGGTCCCTACCTGGAGTACGCGCTCCTTGGCTCTTTAGCGATCTACCTTACGGCCGGGTTTAAGAGAAGGGATGTGCTTCTAATACTCGGAGCGACATTGCTCTATTCGCTGGCCGCGTGGGCGGACAGAACAGGGCACCCGCTTTCCATTCGGAGCATCGGAACTCTTCTAGGCGCAGGTGGCCTGGCGGCGGCGGGGCTGCGGACAGCGATGGTCCCTGTCGCTGAATGGCGGCGATCTGTTGGCACTGCATCAGCGGCTGCACTCTTTCCTGCGCTCGTGTTTGGATCTTTGGTCGTGCGGCGTGAGCTACTTGGAAGAACCGGTGATACCTACGATCTCTTCGCGTTTGCACTGGACCAGCGTTATGGCGTGCAGCTGAGCTTCGTACTCGGCCGCCTATTTGCGACATGGCCTAGTGTGGGCTCGTTTTTTGGGGAGAGCTACCATGTACTGCCACTTTTGCTTGGCTTGCTCTATGGAATCACCCGGCGAGATGTCGGATCGGAACAGGCCTTCCGTGTCGCACTGCTGCTCTTCGTGGCCGGCATCTTGGGTGTCGCATTTTACTCCATGATTCCGGTATGCGGGCCCCGGTTCGCATTTCCTGACTTTCCAGCTGAGACAGCACCTCTGTACGCCGGAGATCTGCGGCTTCTGGCGTTGCCCACGAACATCGAGAGAAACGGCGTGCCATCGCTGCACTTTGCTTGGGCCTTGCTGGTCTGGTGGAACCTTCGGCGCCGCAGCAAGGCATACCGCGTGTTGACTGGGGGGTTCCTCGCTGCGACCGTGGTCGCGACACTGGGTACAGGAGAGCACTACTTGGTGGATCTTGTCGTCGCCGTGCCTTTCGCCCTGATTCTACAAGCCCTCTTCATGGCCCGACCACCGGTAACTGAGGAGCGCCGCTGGATGACCATGGCGATCGGCCTGGGTCTAACGCTCGCGTGGGTGCTGGCGCTTCGGTCGGCCACCTTCGTCTCCTCTGCGCCATTGCTCGCTGTCGCTGCCTTGACCGTTTTAAGCGTTGTCCTTCCCATAAGCATGGAGCGGGCATTGTGGATCCATGGCCCAGGATCCCTGGCACATCATCGATCCTCAGTCATGCGCGACTCCGTGCCAGGCTAGAGTCGAATGTTTCACCGGCTATCGACATCGGTGGTCTAATCGGCCGAAACCGGATTAAAGCGGACTCGATAGATTACGGCATCCGCGGTCGCTTTGGTATAGACCACCTCTCCGCCAGCCGCCTGAACGGCCTTCATGAGTATCGCGCGCTCATCCAATCGTCCGTGCGCGTAGTCCGACATGACCACCCAGATATACGGTTTGGCAGCGGTCCTAATCCGCCAGGCCTCACTCTCTGCCCAGCCTGGATCGGGCTCTGGCGGGGTGTAGCCCACTCCTACCCTTCCTTGCGCGCCGGTCGAGGTTCCCAAGAGTTCCTTCTTGCCGCCGGAGCTGAATGCGAGATCGGCCCCCTCGCCCAACCGGCGCCTTCCACGGCTGGGACCGTTGACGAAGCCGAGCCCTCGAGGCCCGGCAACTTGCGCGACCCACCTCAAGCGCATGGTGTCAGGAGAGCTCCAGTCCGTGGTATGGAAGACCCAGGCCGGAACCGCGCGGGGAAAGACATAGATCGGCTCCTTTTGACCCTGCTGTTGGTACACCTCGGCCAGGGGTCGAACTTCCACCCCATGGAACCCCCAGTCGCTGGGTGGGGCAAAGGCGAGCGTGGCCGCCAGTATCAGCGACGGATACACCAGGAGAAGAAGGAGCCAGCGGGCATGCACCCTGGGCCATGACCGCTCGACCGCCTGGGCGATGGCAACCGCGCCCACCGCTACCAGAATGGCGAGGAGTGGGGCGGAGAAGAGAACCAGCCTGGTAGCTATCGGATACCCTCCGAGAGCCGAGGCGCCGAAGGCACCAAATATGGGCGCCCCGAGGAACACCGCGAACTCCGGGCCCCGCCGGCGAGCCACATTAATCAGCCCTATGAAAGCCAGCAGCAGGAGTAGCGGCGAAAGGTCGACGAGGCCTCGCCAGCAGGTGAGGGTGCACGAAAGATCGCCGACACCACGCCAGAGTCGTGCAAAGAATCGAGGCGTCCCGGGGCGCAGGAATGCCTCGGCCCAAAAGGCTCGCATATACGGCGCGCCCGCATTCGGCGCGTACCAGCTCAGATACGCTGCTGCGAAGATGGCCCCCCACAGCAGGGCGAGGAGCGCCAGCCGGGGGAGGTGGTGGACTCGCCGTCGTCGTACCGACGCGATCCCAAGGCCGAGGAGCACCGCCGCACATACGAACAGTGCCGGAGCCGAGACAAGCACGGCAACCGCTCCGCTGATTGTGAGCCAAAGCCACCTCCGGCCATCCTCCGGCTCGTTCATCAGGCGAACCGCTACCCAGACCAGGCCAGCCGAGATCAGGGCGTCGAGAATGTAGGGCTTTACCTCTACCGAGTACCGGATCAGCGGGAAGGCCGTCGCCGAGAGTGCCAATGCCGTCAGCGCACCAACCCGGCCCACCAGCTCGTGTCCCAGTCGGTACACGGCCCAAAGCAGACCGATGCCAGCCAGGAGGGTAATGATCCGGAGGCCGTACCCGGACACACCTCCAACCATTGCCACCAGTCGCTCCGCCCAGAGAAAGGGCACCGTGGCCACCTGACCGTAGTCGAGCGGCTGGAGTAGCCCTCTGAACGAGCGACGTCCGATGTTCAGTGCCAGCATTGCCTCGTCTCCGCTCAACGAGGCATTCTGGAGAAAGCCGACGATGCGGACGAGGGCGCCAAACAGGATGAGACCGACAGCCGCGAGATCGAGGCCGCGGGTGGCCGACACGGGGACCTTCAACGGCCCGCTAACGGCTCCGGCGTCCTGGACGGGGAAGGCGTTGATTGAGGGGCAGGGGCTCGGGGCGTAACAAGATTGAATCGGAGGATGTGCCAAACGGCGGCGGCGCCGTCACGCCAGTCGATCTTCTTTCCTTCTGCATACGTGCGACCGGAGTAGGAAATGCCGATCTCCCACACCCGCGCGCGGGCCTGGGCCAGACGAGCCGTCAGCTCGGGCTCAAAGCCAAAACGATTGCTGGTAAGAACGAGTGATTTCAAGAGAGGAGCGCGAACCATCTTGTACCCGGTCTCCATGTCGCTCAGATTCAGATTCGAGAACATGTTGGAGAGCAAGGTCAGGAATTTGTTGCCTATCGAATGCCAGAAGTACAGCACGCGGTGATCGCCCCCAAGAAACCGGGACCCGAACACCGCGTCAGCCTGGCCACACATGATCGGCCCCAGCAAACGAACGAACTCCTGTGGGTCGTACTCCAGGTCGGCGTCCTGGACCACCATCACGTCGCCGGATGCGGCCTCGATGGCAGTCCTGAGAGCCGCGCCTTTACCTCGGTTGTGCGGATGGTGTAAGGCAATATCGATTTTGCCCTGGGCGTGAAGGCGATCGATGGCCGCACCGGTGCCGTCCGATGACCCATCGTTGACCGCGACGATCTCGATCTCGAGTGGGACGGCCCGCACCCGGTCGATGACCGCGGCAATGGTGCCTTCCTCGTTGTAGGCGGCGAGGAGGACGGAGAGGCGTATCGGCTCAGGCACCGCGAGCTCCGATGGCGATGACGGACTGGCCGAAGGGGAGCGGCACGCGATCCTCCAGCCGAAGAATCGGCACCAGGGTATCAAAGTAGCGTAGCTGCCCGACTGGTATACGCGAGGCTTTGCGCAGGCGGGCGTTGACCCACCAGCCGAGCATGCCGACCAGGTTGAAGTAAAACGCGCGCTCGACCATGAAACCTGCTTCGCTCATCCGTTGGCTCAGGCTCCTTCGTGTATACCGGCGTATATGCCCGAGCTCGTGGTCGAGCGACCCAAACAGCTCCTGGAAAGCGGGAACCAGCACCACGGCGCGTCCACCAGGTCGCAACATAGCCGCCATGGATTTTAGCGCCTCAATATCATCGGTGATGTGCTCGATGACATTCAGCGCCACGACGGTATCCAGCTGGTAGTGTTGGAATCGAATCCTGGCGGAATCGTCCGGCAGGGTAATGCGATCGACCACGACTTCCTGGGAGCCGGCGAACCTGCCCTGGAGGGTTTCGCGGTAGGATGGGTCGGTATCGGTAAGCACCAAAAGGTCCAGCCCCTGCTCGGCCATCAGGCTGGACATGTTTCCGATCCCGGCTCCAACTTCGCAGACCCGGCGGCCGAGATACGGGGCGATCCGGCTGAACTGCCAGCGGTTGTATCGCGGCGCCCCCTGCATGATCTCAAGGGTTTCGGCACCGGCCTGGTCAGCCGCCTGGAGGGTCATCGAGCTCAAGGGACGTTCGGCGCCGCCTCGATGCCATGCCGCCATGGAGCCAGGTGGGGAACATCATACTCACCCCTGAGCCAGTGCGCGCGAATCCGGAAGAGATCCGCCGCCATCCGCAGGGAGTCGGAGGTCAGCCGCACCTTCGATCCCGGCTGATGGCTCCAATTGACCGGGACCTCGGCCACCTGGTAGCCCCGACGCCGGGCCATTACCAGTACCTCGACATCGAAGCTGAAGCCATTCATCCGCATGCGCGAGAAAAGGTCCTGCGCCACCGAAGCACGGAAGAGCTTGAAGCCGCACTGGGTGTCCTTCACGCCCGCGTCGGCCAACCGTTCCACCAGGTAATGGAAGGTTCGGCCGATGAAGTGTCGGTACACCTTGGCGTGCACCTCGACCCCCTCCGCCCGAAGCGCGCGAGACCCCACCGACACGTCCGCGCCCCCCTCAAGGGCAGTCTCCAGCCGCTCGATTTCGCGGATCGGCGTCGCGCCGTCGGCATCGGCGAACAGCACGATGCGGCCGATTGCGTTGATGACGCCAGTCCGAACCGCGTAGCCCTTCCCGTGGTTCGCGGCTAGACGGATCAGTCTGAGCTCGGGGAACTCGTGGCAGAGCAATCGCCCGACGTCGCTGGTGCCGTCCCGGCTTCCGTCGTCAACCAGGATTAGCTCGAATGCTCGCCCGCGAGCCCGGCAATACGCCACTATGTCCCGAATCGTCGGTGCGATTCGGGACTCTTCATTGTATGCTGGGATGACGATGGATAAGTCGGGCGTACGGGCCATGCAGCCTTCGTAAAGCCTTGTGTGACTAGTGTATACCACTATCCAAACCCACCATTCTCGTAGGAATGGTGTGAGCCCACTCGGATAACATGCATCAGAATGAACCCAACCGCCAGTTCTGTGTCGCTCCGACGATTGTCCCAGCCTCCGGTGACCGGGAACCTCGCGACGGTCGTCAGCCGCCTTTTACCCCGAGCTCACCGAGGGCGCCTGGTTCCCCAGCTGCGAGCCGGAGCGGCCGGCGAGCGCCCAGGAGTACTACCAGCCACGCCAGCACATAGCATGGCACAGCAGCGGCCACCAAGCCGCGGCTGCCCAGCATCAGACCGCCGAGCGCACCGCCGACGGAGCCAAGAACGCTGAATGCCCCGTTGAGGGCCCAGGCCTCGGTTACCGCGACCTCGCTGCGAGCGAACAGGCGAATGCCCGTCGGAAAGGCCACGCCCAGCGCGAGGCCGGTGAGCCCGGCCAGCCCGCCGCAGGCCACAGCGGCGGCCGTTGGCGAGGAGAGCCGGCTTAATTCCCCAACGTGGCCAAAGCCAACGATCAGAGCGCCGAGAACGGCTGGTGGTATCGCCAATACCCATCCAGAGACAGCGCGCAACCGCTCGACGCCGGCCAGTGCGCTCCCCACCCCGGTTCCGACCAGCATGGTCGCCACCACCACGGCGAGCGTGGTGGTGGGGTGCCCGATGATCAGGGAGAGGCGTTGTAGGAGTGCGAGCTGAACGGCCATGTAGCCTGTCCCCAAGAGAGCGAAATACACCCGTCCCTGCGCCGGCAGTCGTACGCCATGGCCAGACCGCCCTCGGATGGCGACAGTCGTGAGGACGACAGCGACAGCCACTGCCAGGAGTACCGCGATGAGAAGGATGCGCACGCCATTCACCGTGATGGCGCTGACGAATCCGAAATCTGCTGTGCGGAAGCGGAGCACATCGGCAGGTCGGAGTTGCAGAAAGAAGAACGGTCGCTCATCCGTCGGTGGGTCGATCGCCCAGGCGCTGGCGTTGATGTAAGCCTGACGACTCGACGGGGTGAGCAGAGCGGCCCACGACGTCGACGAGGCCGGTGGTTGCCCAGGCCAGACGAGCAGCTTCCCGCCTCGGCTCTCGGTGTACTCTCTCAGGGCTCTCACTTCCTGACTACTGAACACCTGCTGACTGACCATGGTGGTGATGGTCTGGACCCGCCCGCCGGCGAGGGGATCCTCCAGGTCCGTTGGGAGGGCAACCGCTACTAGGTGCTGGTTGGCAGGCCGCCCTTCCGCTTCCAGCGCCTCCGCGGCCAAGGCCACGAGACGCTGAGCTTCGGCCGGCGCCAGAGGTAAGTACCACCGCGTGGTGACCAGTACTCCACGCGGGGTGAGCCGGGTGAGGAACAATCGCCAGGCCTCGACGGTGTAGATCCCGTTTTCGGCGAGCACGAAGCCGCCTGCGGCAGTGGCGGCCCAAGTATCGATGAGGTTCGCCCGAATGACGTCGTATTGTCCTCGCCGGTGCTGCAGGGCATGGCGAGCTTCGTCGTGGATGAGGTGAACCTCGGGCCGATGCGCCAGCGTGACATAGCCATCCATCCCATCCTGAAGCAGCTCGACGATCCGGCCGTTCAGTTCGAAGCCATCTATCCGGCTGGCCCCCGCGGCAAGAGCCGGCAGGATGTCTGCGCCACCGCCAACACCGATGATCGCCACGCGCTCCGGTGAGCGACCGAGCAGGTACGACGGATCTTCATAGGCGCGGCTCACCTCTGCCGGTGGGCTCTGGGTCGGCGCACTGGGCAGGTGCGGAATGATAGAAGCGGCCGTCTTGTCGATCACCAGCACCCGCTGGTCTGGCGCCCAGTCGCTCACCCGGACGCGGCTGTGGGCATTCCATCGCTCGAGAACATAGTCCCCCGCCCACGGGTCCCTGAGCGGCAGGAGCGGTCCGTCCTGAGTGGCCGCGAAGACGAGCGCCGTCGCGAGCACGACGGCAGAGGCAGCCGGCAGGAACCGCGATCGCGGGGGACTGAGGACTGCATCCATGGCGATCGTCACCAGGGCGGGTACAGCGAGCACCAGTGGACCCTGCACTCGTGCCAGCAACGGGATGGCCAACAGCGCCGCAGCGGCGCTCGTAACCAAGTCGATTGCGTACAGACGGTGGATGCACGCGCGCCCTAGCGCCATGGCAAGAGCGAGCGTCTTCCCGAGCAGATACAGCGGCACTGCGCTCATCATTGCCGCCCCCACCGCCACCGAGACTGACTCATTGCCAGGCGATGCGAGCACGAGGAGAAGCACCAGTCCGATCAGCGCGATGGCTGCCCATCGTAGCAGCTGGCGCAGGTGTAGCATCAGGGTCGTTATGTCATCGGTTCGACAGCGAGAGGCACTGAAGCCCCCGGCGGCGAGCCCGAAGAGAGCGAGCGCCACGGCGAGGAAACTGTAGTGGTAGTAGAGGAGCACCGAAAAGATGCGGGTGAGCACAATCTCAACCAGGATCACGGCTGCAGCTGAGCCGCCGATCAGCCATGGAAGAACATGATGAACAGCCTCCCCCGAGTTGGCCTTCCCCGATATCGGTTGGACATGAGGCATAGGCTACCAGCCCGGCTTTCGGGTCATGGCAGCTTTTCCACCAGCCAGTGTCGGCCGGATCTTGCTGGCCACAACCTGAGCACCATCACCAGCGCGGGGAAGTAGACTAGTCCCATCCAGAAGGGCCATTGCCCAGCAGTAGTCTCAGCTAAGCGTTGGTGCAGATCGCCCGGTCGAAGTGTCGTGGCGAGTCCAAACGCCACCTGGGAGAGTAGCGTCAGTAGGGCCATTTCCCGCGGTGTCCGCGGTATCAGAAACAAGGGCAGCATCTCATAAGGCGTCGTTGTGTGCGGTACAAGAGCGAGGACGGCCAGCATGCGTGCGGCCGGCTGACGCCAGCGTAGCAGAGCCAGAAGCAACAGCGCGCCGCCAGGTCGAGCGACTATTGGGATGAGGTGCGGCGCACTCCACAGGCCTGCCCACATTTTGACGGGCCAGTCCGGTATGACTGCCAAGCTAACGAGCACAAGTAGTACGCCACCGATGAATGCCTGCTTTGAAGGCCAGCCCACGAAGAGCGCAGCACCGATCGTAGGCTTGGCTGCCCAGACAAACCCGAGCCACGGTGCCGTGAGTCCGGCGACGAGGAGGGGCGACCACTGGACCACAAGCAATGCATGCAGGAACGCGGCACTTCCCAACGCCATCAGGCCCCAGAGCCCCTGTGCGGTGAGTACCCATGCCACTCCAGCTGACCCAAGCCCGTTCCATGCGCTCTGCGACGCCCTAAGCGGGAGAACGGCGAGTGGTGCGGCGAGCACAACGGCCGTCCCCGGATAAATGAGTGGGTACCTCCAGCCGGCTGCGTGAAGCGAGTCGCCGACGGCGTACGGGTCCTCCGAGCGGAGAAGTCCCCGGCTCGTGTACCAGATTTCGTCCCAATCGGATCCCGGTGGTTGGCCAACCCAGGTGATCGAGGCGGCGACCACCCCGATTCCAAGACAGATGGCGAGTCGAAATGGCCCATGGGCCTTCACGTGAGACCTGTGTCCATAGGCTTTTCTTGAACTGCGTGAGTCTTGAGCCAGAGGTTGAAGACTGGGATGGTAGTGCGTTTGCCACGCCGAGAGAAAGGACCGAGATGACAAGGAGAGTCACCGCACCGATCGAGAAGGCGACGCGAAGGCGGACTGCCGGCGTCACTGTCGGTCCCATCCCCGCTAAGACTGTCAGCACCTGTCAAGCCGCTTCCTAGGGCCACCGAAAGACGCTGACTATGTTCGAGAAGTCGTCGGTCCAGAGGCCCACCCCCTCCCGCACCCTTAGCGGCCGCCACCGCTTGTCATCTCGCAAGGAACCCAGGAAAGATGCGCGCGAAGCTACGGCCGCCCAAATAGACGGGTCCCCGCCGAATTCGAGGAGGTCCCGGGTCCGTCCGGTATTCACCCGGATCAGGCCGGCGACGCCCGTTGCCTCGACCAGCCGGCCGAGGACGGGTTCGAGGTCGAGATAGCGATTGCTCAAATGGAGAACGAGAACACCCTTCTCAGAGAGCTTGCTCCGGTAGACAGACAACGCCTCGAGCGTGAGGAGGTGGGTAGGAATGGCATCGGAGCTGAATGCGTCGATGAAGATGAGGTCGTAAGAGCGATCCCGGGCCTGGGCCAGCGCCAGGCGGCCATCACCCAGGATGACTTCGACCCGGGCCGGTGTGTCCTGCAGGTAGGTAAAATACCTGGCATCGCGCGCTACCCGTGCGATATCGGGGTCGATCTCGTAGAACACCCATTCCTCGCCGGCGCCTGCGTAAGCCGCCATGGCGCCCGTGCCGAGTCCGATGACCGCAACTCTCCGGCCGGCACTTGATGGCAGCGCGTGAAAGACGTCACCCAGCGGCCCCTGCCGGTTGTGATAGCTGGGGGGTTCTCGGCGCCGCGCGGGATCGGTGCTCTGGCCACCATGCTTCGTGGTCCCATGCATCAGGATGCGCATCTGGTTCCGAGCATCCTCCTGTACCTCTCGCACCCCGAAGAAGTTCCGCTCCTTGAGGAGAACTCCGCTGCGGGTTGCTCCGAGCACAAGTCCGGCGATGACCACAGCAGAGATTGCCAGGGCAAATCGTGTCGGGTTACGGCTCATCCGAAGGCAGATCATGGCCACCACTGCCGACGCGATGACTGCCGGAACTAGGGCCGGCCGGTCTCCGATGCCGACTCGTGTCGCCACGAGCAACACGCACGCAAACGCAATCAACCCGAGATCCCAGCCGATGCGGTGAGGCGTGGATCGGCTTGAAAGCCAGGGACGGACCGCACAGGCGGCGAGGAGCGTCAGGGAGTACTCGAGCACCGAGTCAAATAATGCGGGGGCAATCAGTGCGTTGAAAACGCCGCCCAGCAGGCCGCCCACCGCAATGCAGAGATAGAACTCGGTCAGTCTCGCAGCAGGTGGCTTGGTCGCCACCAATTCACCATGACACACGAGTGCGGTCACGAGGAAGACGATCAGGTGGAGCGGCAGGAGCCATGGCGAAGAGCCGGAGGGCCCCCAAAAATCTATGACCGCGAGCGCAATGAGGCCGACCGGTTGCCAGCGCACCAGCACCACATGGGCAATGATCGGACGCCGGGCGAACACCATGGTAAACGACAAGAGGTACAACACCAGCGGGACGACCCAAAGGAGCGGCACCGCCGCCACGTCGGTCGTAACGTAAGTCGTGAGCGCCAGGAAGAAGCTGGACGGTACGAAGGCCAGCATCACCCATCGAAGCACGGTACGCGCCCCGATGCGAGGCCAGGAGGGGTGAACGACAGCGGCCGCCTCACCGATCGGAGCTCGCCGAGTCCGGTAGACCGCGGCGACTGCCACGAGGGCGACGAGAACCAGGTAGCCCAGGCTCCAAAGTGTCGCCTGACCCTTGAGCGGGATGCCTGGCTCGATCAGGAAGGGGTAGCTGAGGAGCGCGAGAAGGCTTCCTGCATTGCTGGCCGCGTACAGAAAGTACGGGTTGTGGGCCTCAGGGTGGGAGGTGTTGGAGAACCACACCTGGAGCAGCGGGCCGGTACTGGATAAAAGGACGAAGGGAGCACCCAGGGACAGAGCGAGCACCCAGAGTAGCCACAGGTTTGGATGCTCAAACCGGAATGCCCCATGGGTCTCGGCCACCCCGAGGGGCAGGAGTAGCACGCAGACGAGCAGCAACACAATATGCAGCGCGGCATGGCGGCGAACGCCCAGCCAGCGCGGAGCGAGGTGCGCGTACAGATACCCCAGCAGAAGCGCGCCCTGGAAGAACAGCATGCAGGTAATCCACACCGCGGGGCTGCCGCCCAGCAGCGGCAAGACCAGCTTGCCGAACATGGGCTCGACCACAAAGAGGAGGGCCGCGCTCAGAAACACGGCGAGCGTGAACGCCAGGCCCATCCCGGCACCCCACAACCTGAGACGGGAATCGGTCTCGAGCCGATCAGTGGGCCGGACAGCGAGAGGGGAGTCCATTGCGGATTTACTCGAACACTGCCGGGTGCCACTCCGGCAACATGTTGTCGTCCGTGACTAGGGGAGTGGTTGCCAGTCGGCGGAGTATGCTGTCCCGGCCCTCGGTCTCCAACGAATTCATCGCCTGCTGCAACCGCTCGCGGTCGGCTGGCAGGGCAAGGTCCAGAACCGGGCGGCCGTCGATCCGGTAGTTCGCCATGACCGCTTCCAACCTCCTACGGTCGAAAGTGATCGGGCTCAGGCTCACGGCTGCAAGGCTCCTGACCCGAACTCCGTAGGAGAACTCTACCATGGCGGTCTTTAAGGCTGCGGTCGAGCCGGTCGTGTTGAAGTAGTAAACGCCACCAGGACGGAGGTGGGCGCGCACCAGGCGGCAATACTCCACCGAGAGGAGATTGGTGCTGTGGGCCCGCCAGTGAAAGGGCGTGTTGGAAACGATCATGTCGAACCGGCGGTCGTGGCGGGTGAGCCACCGCCTGCCGTCGTCGATGACAATCCGTACCTTGGGGTTCGAGAGGAGACTGGCGACCTGGGGATACTTTTCCACCAGCCGGAGGTACCCTGGATTGATCTCGACGACGGTCAGGCTCTCTACCTGTGGGTGGTTCGCGATGACCTGGGCCCACGAGCCGGTCGCGAGTCCGATCAACAGCACGTGACGCGGCGCTGGATGCAGTGCGCTGATGGCATAGGCTCGTACGATCCGGCTCCGGTCCTCCACCAGATCGATGGAGATTCTGCCATCGTAGGCGCCGCCACCGTAGACGGTCCCGTTCTGGGTCACCGTAATGACGCCGCTGCGATTTTCCACCACGTCTGCGAATCGAGCGTCAGGAGTGAACTGCTGAGACGGTAGGAGTTTTTCGTAGAACCGCTCGAACAGCCAGGGTGTGGCAGCTACAGCGCACCCCGTGAGGGCAGCTGCGAGAACGGAGCTCCCGGCCAATGCGGCTCCCCGAACCCCTCCGAGTGCCAGCAATACAACCACCGTGACGCCGCCGACTATCATGAGCAACGCCGAAATTATCCGGATCGGCATGACCTCGAGCAGCACGAATCCTGTGAGGAAGCTTCCCAGGACGGACCCGACGATATTGGCCGCATAGAGATACGACAGGTGTGTCCCCGCCAGACGGTCGGGCGCGATGCCGAAGTGGCTGACCAGGGGGAACACGGCACCCAGCATCGCCGACGACAGGGCGATCAGACCAAACGCCGGATGTGAGCCTGACCGCGTTGTCACCCAGGCCAGCAGTGGGAGCACCAGAAATCCGAAGATGTTCGCCAGCAGCACGAACGCGGCAATGTGACGCAGATACTTCCGGTTCCCGTGGGCAGCCCGGTTCCGGCAGAAGATGCCGCTGCCAAAGGAGCCGACCGCGAGCCCGGCCAGATAGGCTCCGAGCAAAAGTCCGAACACGGCCGGGGAGCCGCCGGTCACAAACGAGAGCGCCCGGAACCAGAGGATCTCATAGGAGAGTGAGATGAAGCCCGTGACCCCAACCACGGCCAGCGCCAGGCCCAGAGTCATGACTTGGGCGAGCGCCGGAGAGGTCCGGCCAGGATAAACGTCCCGACCAGGAGGTTCACGCTGGCGGCCAGATAGGCGGACTTCATCTCCCCCAGGTTGCCCAATCTCAGCACGACCGCCGCGATTGCGGCGAAAGCCGAGCCGGCGGTGTTCACTACCAGCGCCATGACTGCTCCACGCGGAACGGCGGGCGAGCCGAGCGTGAGGCTCCCTACCCAGCGAAAGAAGGTAAGCGACCAGACCCCGAAGATGCCGATGGCGATCTCGATCAAACCGCAGAGCAAGAGGATGGTGTGACTGGTGCCCCTGGCCACCGCCCACCGGCCAGACTACCGACCCCCAACCCGGCCAGGAAGGCGGTGACGACCGTGGTCACCGCTTCCAATCTCGACGCTACGCCTGCCTTCTCCAGTTCTTGGCGAGCTTGACCACCGCCAGCACCAGGAACACCACAGACAAAGCCCAAAACACGGGCGAGAGCACGCCCTCGACTACTAACGCAGCGCTGGCGAAGAGCAGCGCCAGCGCAGCCAGCCGAAGCACGGGCGTGAGCGGCCACTGGGGGGCTTTGGGTGCTGTCATCGCAATCCTCTCAGTCAGAAAGTGGGCCGGCAGGTGGCGCAGGGTGAACAAGTCGGTTTCCCAAACGCGGTGTCAGAATCAGGCTCAGACCGGCAGAGGGCCAGCCAGGATCATGACCTGTCGAGCGACTTTATCAACCTCGGCAGGCCAAGATACAGCAGGTACAAGCTATACGGTGCGAGTATGCCGAGGATAGAGAGGGTGGGGGCGGTTCACCCCGCCCCATGTGGTATGATGCTCTTGAGCAACTCAGGACGATTCTACTTGCCGCCCCCCTACAACTCGCTTCACCGTCTGTCCCGGCGGGATCACGGACTGAGGCCCTTCCAGCTCGTTGATGATCGCCAGCTGCTCGATCGGGATGGTTGACGGATACTGAGCGTTGAATTGCTCCAGCGTCATTTGACGGGGCACCTTCACCAGCTCGACCCGGGCGGGTTGAACGTTGATCTTCGAGCCGTCCCGAAGCTCACTGAAGCTGCGAATCGTGCCCTGGAAGACCTGGTCATAGGAACCCAGTTTCCCGGCCGGCGTGTAGCCCATCAGCCCGAAGGTCTGTCCGCCGTACGAGATGAATGAAACCAGCCCCTCGATCTGGCCCTGCTCGGTCTGCGCCTGGAAGTAGCTCGAGGCCGCAGGCAGGCCGTTGATTCTCGCGGTGGACGCGTTACCCGCCTGAACACCTTCCTGAGACAGGAACTGCCGGGCCGCCTGCTCCGGAGGCGTTTGTCCCGCCAGCCCGAGCTGAATGATGGCGTCCTCGCTGGGGCTGACCGCCACAACCGCCGCGGGCAGGTTCTGTTTCTTCCATTCGTCTGGGAACTTCATTTGGAAGCGCATCTTGGGATGGTAGAAGTAGCTCTTCTCGAAGTACCCCTGGCGCGGGTCCTCGCCAAAAGTCATACCTTGGATGTGCCGCAGGTAATCTTCCCGATCGACGATCAGCTTCCTCTGATCCAGCGGCACCGTGTCGATCATCTTCTCGATATGCTCGATCCGGTTGCCGGGCTCAGGATGCGTCGAGAGCCACTCCGGCAACCTGCCGCTCCCGCCAGCCTCACTCAGCCGCCCTAAAGTCTCGAAGACGTTTGGCATCTCCCGGACATCGTAGCTTTGACCCAGCGCATAGCGGAAACCGCTCTGGTCGGCCTGGTTCTCGGCATCGCGGCCATACTTGAGAAAGAGAAGGCCGAGTCCGGCGCTTACCAGTTGCCCGAACTTGGCGATGTCAGAGGACACAATACTTCCGATGCCCAGGCCGAGCTGGGCCAGTTGAGACTTGCTGATCTGCTGAACCGAGTGCCGGTGGGTTACGTGAGCAATCTCATGCCCGATCACGCCGGCCAGCTCCGCCTCGTTGTTGATCGAGCTCATGAGGCCCCGAGTCACGTAGATGAAGCCTCCCGGGATCGCGAACGCGTTGACCGCGGCATCATCTACCACGTGGAACTCCCAGGGCAGATTGGGGCGCTCCGACTCCGCCGCCATTCGCTTGCCGATATCGGCGAAGTATGCATTGACGGCCGCGTCCTCGTATAAGCCTATGGACTGGGCCACTTCCTTGGCGCCCTGCTGACCCATCTGGATCTCTTGAGCTTCGGAGACCAGCGCCAGCTCGCTCTTGCCAGTGACCGGGTTGCGGGCGCAGCCCAGGGGGCCGGCCACCAGGCCGGCACCGAGTCCCGCGAGCAGGAGGGAGGGAAGGAGCGCGAAAGCGGGCAGGCGTAACGGCTTAAGGGCTGAACGACGAGTCATCGGGGAATCCTCGGTTCGCGGTCCACATGACGGCGCAATTGAGCAATCATATGCCAGGGCGGGCGACGAGGCTGTGATCCCCGTCGCCCGCCCCGATACCGCGATCAGGGCATCGTCATGCCGGCCCCCGGCACCCGCAAGAACATGCTGGAGACGACACCAATGAGAATGGAAAGGACGATCGCCGCCAGAATGACCACGACGGTATACCCAATCGCCTTCTCTTTAGGAGACTTCATCAGGACCGGCAGACCGAGATAGAGCAGGAACAGGCTGTAGACTCCCAGAATCGTAAGGACCCGCAAGCCCGGGATCAGAGCGAAGATTCCTGCTACCCAGCTGGCGGTGCTCGAATAGGCCGCCACCTTCAGCGCCTGGATCTGGCTGCGCTGGCCGTTGAACGTGGGCGCCAGGGCATCGATGATCAGCGCCAACAGATAGGGCATCGCCAGAGCCATGACGTAGGTGACGATCGCGCTGGTGATGGCCGAGCCGAAGGGCACCCGGTAGGTGCCCACGAACGGCACGCTGATCCCGAAGACCGAGTACCCTATCAGCTGGGCGATGGGTGCGATAGCCGCCAGCGGGGCGATATAGCCGGTGTAAAGCCCGGCCGGAGTAGTTGGCTCGGTATCGATGACTTCCCACTCAGTTCGGGGGGACAGCAGAATGCGCTTCACACGTTCGACGAGGTTCATCGCGATCTCCTTGAGGACATTGCGCTGGGAGGCAATACGAGACGCGACATATGATGCGGCAGAAAAGCGTCTTCGGGAAGGGCGGGAACGACGGGAAAGACGGGAAGGAGGCGACGAGAAGGGAACCGGTGGGGACGGAAACGAAAAGGACGGGAATTCCTTCCCGTCCTTCCCGTCCTTCCCGTCCTTCCCGTTACATCGTGCTCTTGGCTACGTCGTCCTCGACCTTGATGATCTCAAGCTTGGTCGGCGTGCCAGCTACCACGAAGGTGTAGCTCTTGCCACCCTCAAACTTCACGTTGGGAAGGCTCGCCAGAACATTCTTCTTGCCTTCCGGACGAATCTCCAGGGTACCGGCGACCGGGTCGATCTCATCCCAGCCGGCCTCGCTCTTGAAGTTCACGCCGTCGAATAGCGCATCTTCCCGGCCGCGGACGAAGACGCTGATCTCCAGGTCTCCGGGGACCGCATTGATCACTCGGACCCGGGCCTTTTCCGGTGTAACCGGCTTCAGGTCATCCTCGAGGACCCGCAGATTCCGCTTGTCGGCGCCGCCGGCGTCGGGCATGGCGACGATGGTATAATGGCCGCCGCCATCCAGGTTCTCCCGGTTCTCAGCCAGGGGATTTTCTGCCGAGCCGAGCTTGAACTTGAGCCGGTCGTCACGGATTTCCCGGAATGGGGTGGCAGTCTTGTAGTCCACGCCCGAAAAGGCTGCGCTGTCTCCCGCCAGAATGACCACGGGACCGCCCGCCGGAATAGCATTTATGACCCGGACAAGCGCCATATCCCGGTTCTCCGGCAGGTCGGCCGCCGGGGCGCTGGAGGTGCCTTCCGCCGTCTTCGTGTTCACCGCACCGGTGTCGCGGTTGTCCTTGCAAGCACCCGCAAGAAGTACTGCTCCGCCGGCAAGCAGGCCGGTGTACAATCCTCTGAGCTTCGTCATAAGCGCCCTCGGTATGTGTGGACACGCCCAACTGCTTCAGGCGAGCGTGCTTGGTGTTCGTAGCGCGGATACACCCTACCAGCCCCCTCCCCTCACGGCTGTGACCCGAATCACCCCTGTGTGATCTGGATCACATTCCTGACGGGACGCCGCCGTCCGCGGGAATCGGCCGATTCGCTTAGGTTGTCTGAGAGAAAAAAACCCATCCATCCGAGCGAAGACGGAGCCCCGATGATTCCCCGACCCCTCGCACTGGTCATCTCTATTGCGGCGCTGACCGGCTGTGGCGCTGGCACCATCCGCGTAGCTGAGGACGACACCACCGCGACTCAGCCGGTGGCCCTGGCTCCCACCCCGGCCCAGGAGCCCGACTCCGCTGCCGCGCCGCAATCCGACACCCTCTCGGCTGCCGCCCCGTCGGAGCAGGGCTACGCGCCCTACGGCAACAACCGAACCCTGGACATTCGCCGAATCGGGCAGTGGACCCGGACTGGCATCGGTGAGTCTCGGCGGCTCGTGATTCGGGACGCCAATGGGTGGGCCCAGTTCTGGTCTGAGTTGGGAGTCGGCGAACAGCCGGTCGTGGACTTCAATCGCGATGTGGTCATCGCCGTGGCCGCGGGACAACGCCCGACCGGAGGCTACGAGATCGCGGTCGACCGCGTCACCCAATCCAACGGCCAGCTGACAGTGGAGGTCGTGGAGCGCACCCCCGGGCCAAACTGCATGACCACCGCTTCCTTGACTCAGCCGGTGGACGTGGTGGTGGTGCCTGCGGCCGACGCCAAGAGTCCCAGCTTCTTGGAACGCAAGGAGATACGGGACTGCCGCTAGACCAGGACGCCGGCCGCACAGGGTTTTGCCACAAAGGAGGAAGCCTATCTCAAGGCTGGAACCCAAGATCCGGGGCTGGCGCGGAATCTAGCATCCGGGCGCGGTTACAAATACACACCTAAGTAGCTATCTTCCATATACTTACGTCATACTTGACTTGCCGCCCCTGGGGGTCGTAATTCACCCCCAGGACCTACTGTGGGGTCCAGCTCATTCAACGCCTGCCCGGTGGATCACGTCGCCAAGGACAGAAAAACCGCAATGTCGTCCAATCCCAGCCGTAAACTGGCGTCACTCTATCGTCCCTCCGCCACACCGATCGAATACGAGAACGAGCGGCCCCCGCGTCTGGTGGCCGAGGAACTCATTCCGCCAGTCGCCCGAGTCGAGCCCCGGGTCCATGCACTTCATGGTGAGACCCGAAGCGACGACTACTTCTGGCTTCGCGATCGGAACGACCCGGAGGTCATCGCCTATCTCGAAGCGGAGAATCGGTACACCGGCGCGGTCATGAAGCACACGGAGGCGTTCCAGGAGCAGCTCTACCAGGAAATGCGTGGGAGGATCAAGGAGACCGATCTCTCGGTACCGGAGCGGGTGGACGACTACTTCTACTACACGCGAACCGAGACCGGTGGACAATACCCCATCTTCTGCCGCAAGCATGGGAGCCTCGAGGCTCCGGAGGAAGTCCTGCTCGACCAGAATCCCCTGGCTGCCGACCACGCCTACTTCAAGATTGGGGTCAGGGAGGTGAGCCCGGACCATCGGCACCTCGCCTACTCGGTGGATACCTCGGGGTCCGAGGAGTTCACCCTCTATATCAAGGACTTGGCCACTGGTCGCTTGCTGGCAGAAAGCATTGGGAACACCTCGGCGGGAGTCACCTGGGCCAACGACAGCCGCACACTCTTTTACACGCTGCTGGATCATGCTCACCGCCCCTGTCGGCTATACCGCCACACGCTCGGCGCCAGTCCCACCACAGACGCCCTGGTGTACTTCGAGCCGGATGAGTCATTCTTTCTGGATATCAATCGCACCCGGAGCCGCCGGTACCTGCTTCTCGACATCACCAGCCACTCGACATCCGAGGTCCGCTACCTGGATGCCGACGAGCCGGAGGGCGAGTTTCGCGTCGTCCAGCCACGGGAGGCTGGGATCGAGTACAGCGTGGAGCACCACGATGAGCGCTTCTTCATCACTACGAATGACTCCGCGCCAAACTTTCGGCTGGTCCAGACCCCGGTGTCCAGCCCCTCGAAAGCCAACTGGTCACCCGTCCTCCCCTACCGGCCGGACATCAAGCTGGACGAGACCGACGCGTTTCGATCTCATCTCGTCGTGTACGAGCGTCAAGCGGGACTGCGCCAGATCCGGGTGGTCGATCTGGCGACCAACGAGGAGCACCTCGTTCCCTTCCCCGAGCCGGTGTACACCTTTGGCGCCCACGAAAACCCCGAGTTCGAGACCACGCTGCTCCGCTTCGCCTATACCTCGCTGGTGACTTCCACCTCGGTGATCGAGTACGATATGCGGGAGCGTACCTGGATGGTGCGCAAGCAGACCGAGGTGCTCGGAGGCTACGATCCGTCGCTCTATCGCAGCGAGCGGGTGTTTGCCACCGCGGCCGATGGCGAGCGAGTCCCGATTTCTCTGGTCTACCGGGCTCCCCTCCTGTTGGATGGAGCGCGGCCGCTCCTGCTCAACGGCTACGGAGCGTATGGGTTGAGCTACGACCCCTCATTCTCCTCGAACACGCTGAGCCTTCTCGATCGGGGCTTTGTGGTGGCTATCGCCCATGTCCGCGGGGGAGAAGAGATGGGGCGGCCGTGGTACGAAGGGGGCAAGCTGCTAAACAAGCGCAGCACCTTCACCGATTTCATCGCCTGCGCCGAGCACCTGATCGCAGCCGGCCACACCTCTGCCGATCGGCTGGCCATTAACGGGGGAAGCGCCGGCGGCCTGCTGATGGGCGCCGTGACCAATCTGAGGCCCGACCTTTTCCGGGTCGTCCTGGCCGAGGTGCCGTTCGTCGACGTGGTGAACACCATGCTCGATGCCTCCCTGCCACTCACCGTCATCGAGTACGACGAGTGGGGGAATCCGAACGAGCCAACGGCCTACGATTACATCCGCTCCTATTCCCCGTACGACAACATCGAGGCGAAGGATTATCCCCACATGCTGGTGACGGCAGGGCTCAACGACCCCAGGGTGGCCTACTGGGAGCCCGCCAAGTGGACGGCAAAGCTGCGCGCCACCAAGACCAACAGTGCCAGGCTCCTGCTGCGAACCAACATGGGAGCGGGGCATGGAGGGGCCTCTGGCCGCTTCGATTTTCTACGGGAGATCGCCTTCAAGTACGCGTTCATGCTGGATGTGCTTGAAGGTGAGAGGTGAGAGGTAAGCGGGAGAAGTAAGAGGGTGGCTGGGTGGCTCTCTCACTTCTCACCTCTCACTTACCACAACGGCGACCGGGGCCAGCGGCGGGCCAGGAAGGAGTCCAGCCCCAGGGTTCGCCCTGCGGCCCCGATGAGCAGGGCGAGGGCGATGGCGGCAAAGGCGGCGTCGTTGCTGGAGGGGGTCCAGAACCATGCGCCTTTGGCGAACATGTAATTCAAAGCGAGAATCAGGGCTATAGAGGCAGCGAGGCGGGTCACCAGGCCCAGAATGAGGGTAACGCCGACGAACAGCTCGGACCCGGTGACCATGGCCGCGAAGAACGCCGCGTTGGGTAGTACCACCTGCTCGAGGAACTGCTGGTAGAAGGGGTGGCCCCTTGCAAGCCCGACTTGCTGCACGAATCCGGTGAGATGAGGTGTGAAATCGTGCTGCAGCTTCGGCAGTGCAGCGAGGAGAAAGATGACCCCCAGGTACACCCGCAATAGCGCCAACGCACCGCGCGCCAGAATGCCCTGAAGGACCTCGCCGGGAAGGCTCATCCAGATTCACTCCTGCAAGACCACGGGAAGCCGAGACCAGCGGCTGGCCATGTTACTGATGGCGCCCAAAGTTACGCAGGTCACCGCGCGGTCGCAGCAGACCACCAAATTGGGAGGATCTCACAACCCGGAGCAGACCAATGAGAGTAAAGCAGATCATGACCCCGAACCCCGTCAGCTGCAACCCGGACCACACCGCACGAGAGGTAGCGATCCTCATGCGCGACAACGACTGCGGCTCCATCCCGGTGGTTGAGAGTACCGCCACCAATCGCCTGGTAGGGACGGTGACCGACCGCGATCTGGCCATCCGAGGCCTGGCCGCCGGGCTGGGCCCCGAAGCCCGGGTGCGTGACCTGATGACCAACGACCCCATCTCTTCTCTGCCGGAGGACGAAGTCGAGGATGTGCGGCAGGTGATGATGGAGCGGCAGGTGCGCCGGGTTCCGGTTGTGGATGTCGATGGCCTGCTCGTCGGGATCGTCGCCCAGGCCGACCTTGCCCGCGAGGACGGGGCTGCCAGCGACCGGGAGCTTGGACGCATCGTCGAGGCTATCTCGGAGCCGAGGAGTGACCTCAAAGGCTAAATCTGGGCAACGCTCACCCGTTGATGGTCTTCATACCCGCCTCATGGTAGCGGTCCCCTGAGGCCGCACCTTTCGGGGCCACTTCCTCGATCTTCTCGAGGTCTGCCGGCATCAGCTCGATGTCGAGAGATCGGAGGTTTTCCTCCAGATACCGCCGCTGCTTGGTGCCCGGGATGGGGACGATGTCGTCCCCCCGGGTCAGCAGCCACGCGAGGGCAAGCTGTGCCGGACTGCACTTCTTCCGCTTGGCGATCTCCTGCACCCGGCCGACCAGATCGAGGTTCTTCTGGAAGTTCTCCCCCTGAAAGCGGGGCGAGTTTCGCCGGTAATCGCCCTCCGGGAGGTCTTCGAGCGTACGGAACCGGCCAGTGAGGAAGCCTCGGCCGAGCGGGCTGTAGGCCACGAAGCCGATGTCGAGCTCGCGGCAGACCGGCAGGACCTCATCCTCGGGATCACGGGTCCAGAGGGAATACTCGGTCTGAAGCGCGCTGATGGGGTGTTCCTGGTTGGCTCTGCGGATGGTGGCGGGAGCGGCCTCGGAAAGCCCCAGGTAGCGGACTTTCCCGGCCCGCACGAGATCGGCCATGGCCCCGACCGTTTCCTCGATCGGAACGGTGCGATCCACCCGGTGCTGGTAGTAGAGATCGATGTGGTCCACCCCCAGACGCTGCAGTGATCCGTCACAGGACTTTCGCACATAGTCCGGCCGCCCGTTCACCCCGAGGAAGCTGCCGTCTTCACCGCGCTGGTTCCCGAACTTTGTGGCGAGCACCACCCTGTCCCGGCGTCCCCGGATGGCCCGGCCCACCAGGCGCTCATTAGTGAACGGTCCGTACATGTCCGCGGTATCGAGGAAGTCCATACCAAGATCGAGCGCCCGGTGGATGGTCGCGATCGACTCCTCGTCGTCTCGGCCGGTATAGAATTCCGACATCCCCATACAACCCAGACCCAGGGAGGTTACCGTCAAGCCTTCACGGCCCAGCGTGCGCCTTTGCATCTGCGATCTCCATATTATTAGTCAGCTGGGAGCTTGAAGCTGGGAGCTCGGCCCTAACACCTCAATCCCGCTCCGGGGCAACGATGGAGACGACCGGTAAATGAATCGCATTTGCGTGTTCTGCGGCACCAACCCTGGATCCCGACCCGCTTACGGGGCCGCTGCCCGCCAGCTCGGGCAGGTCCTGGCAGAGGCGGGGATCGAGCTGGTGTATGGCGGAGCGAGCGTGGGGATCATGGGCCAGTTGGCCGATTCAGTCCAGGAGCATGGCGGCCATGTCACCGGGATCATCCCCCAACAGCTGGTCGAGAAAGAGGCAGCGCACACCGGTATTCGCAACCTCATCGTCGTAGCCTCGATGCACCAGCGAAAATCGCAGATGGCCGACCTGTCGGATGGGTTCGTTGCCCTGCCCGGCGGCATCGGTACGCTGGAAGGCTTCTTCGAGATTCTCACCTGGGGCCAGCTCGGGATTCACGCCAAGCCCTCGGGAATCCTCAACGTCGAGGGCTACTTCGACGGGCTTACCGGGTTCCTGGACCACGCGGTACGGGAGGGCTTCCTGACCGAGGCGCATAGAAACGCCATCATCGTGGAGTCGAGCCCGAGTCCTTTGCTCGAGCGGATGCGGGCCTTTACCCCTTCGGAGGGGGAGAAGTTCATGGGCCGAGCGAATCGGTAACGGGAAGGACGGAAGACGGGAAGGACGGGAAGGACGGGAAAGACGGGAAAGTCGGGATAGCTCCGAGGGGGGAACGCGTAATCCGGTAGCCTCTACGTTCCCGCCCTTCCCGTCCTTCTCGTCCTTCCCGTCTTTCCCCCCAGCGGCGGGGCCGGATCCTTAGTGGCGAACTCGGAGGGAGGCGGGCGGCGGCCGAACTCCTTGACGTATTCCCGGGTGAACTCCGCGCCGAGCAGGACGATCTGGGCCGAGTAGTAGACCCACACCAGGAGGACGATGACCGAGCCTGCCGCCCCGTAGGAGGAGGCGAGGGCGCTGGTGCCCAGGTAGAGCCCGATTAGCAGCTTCCCTACCGTGAAGAGTCCAGCGGTCACCAGCCCGCCGACCCATACGTCGCTCCAGGCCAGTTCTACGTCGGGCAGCACCTTGAAGACGGTGGCGAACAGAATGCTGATGACGCCCAGGGAGACGATCACGTTCACGGCCTCCCAGAGGACCGCTCCGCCGGGAAAGGTCTCTCCCATATAGGTATGCAGGGCCGCCAGGCCTGCACTCACCAGCAGCGAGGTGAGCATCAGAAATCCGACTCCGACCACCAGGCCGAACGAGATCAGGCGGTCGATCACCAGCGATTGAAGGAAGCTGCTACTGGCCTTGGGCTTCACCCGCCAGATGGCGTTGAGCGCGGTCTGCAGCTCCAGAAACGCGCCGGTCGCCCCCAGGAAGAAGGTGATGATCCCGATGATAGTCGCGGGCACGCTGGACGACGGCTTCGCAGCGCCCTCCAGCATGGCCTGCACTGCTACGGCCCCATCATGCCCAACCAACTCGTCGATCTGGCCGACGATCTCACCCCGCACTGCCTCCGCGCCGAAGACCAGGCCCGCGATCGCCATGGCCACCACGAGAATGGGAGCCAGCGAGAACAGGGTGTAGTAGGATAGCGCGGCGCCCAGGTGGGGAACGTTGTCGTTCCACCACCCGGCAACCGCACGCTTGAGGACGGCCCACAATCCGCGCAGCGTCATGGCGAGAGGATACTGTTTGCGAAGGCTATTGGCTATGGGCCATGGGCTGCGACGGGGACCGTGCGACGCTAGTCTTCCCTGTGACAGTCCTCACGTCAGAACAGCGGGGCACGTGCGAGATTCGGCCAGACCCCTTTCCTGGAGATAGCATGGCTCGCAAGCAGAAGAATCTGGCCAAGACAGCCGCTGCGTTAGCAGCGACAGCGTTGCTTGAGAAGGCAATTCAGAAGGCCGCAGAAGATCCTCGGGTGCGACGCAAGGTAAAGGCCGTCGGCAAGGCTCTGAAGAAAAAGGCCAAGGTGGCCGGCAAGAAGATCTCCAAAGCTATCAAGAAGCGGGCGTCGTCTCGTCGAGGCTTGCGTGCGAGATCGGCACGCCGGTAGACTCGTGACACGATGACAAGACGCTCAAGGCTGCTCCTCGCCGCACTCCTGGTCGGTGCCGGCGCCGCTGCGTTTGCCACCCAAACCTCTCGCCGACGGCCGGTCTCCAGCCGGACGGTGACCGATGCGCTCCTCGGAAGCGCTGGAGGGGCAGGCGAGGGGTGGCTTACGCACGGCAGAGATTGGAGCAATCAGCGCTACGCCCCGGTGGCAGAAATCGACCACCACACCGTGCCCCGCCTGGAGAAGCTCTGGCAGCACAAGCTCCGCTTGTTGCCCACCGGCTCGGGCGGCCGGATGGAGAGCACGCCGGTAGTTGTCGACCATCTGCTCATCTACACCGATGCGGACAACTCCGTGATCGCGGTGGACACGCGGACCGGCCGGGAATACTGGCGCTACCACCCCAAGCTCGGCCCCATGGCACTCTGCTGTGGGGTGGTGAATCGCGGAGTGGCCATCTACGGGGACGGCGTGTACCTCGCTACCACTGACGCCCGCGTGGTCGCACTGGACCGGCGCGATGGATCCGTGAAGTGGGAAGTGAAGGCGGCAGACCCCGCCAAGGGATATTCGTTTACGATGGCGCCGCTGGCCGCCGACGGGAAAATCATCGTGGGCGCCAGCGGTGGCGAGTTCGGAATCCGCGGATTCGTAGACGCATACGATCCGGGAACCGGCAAGCGGATCTGGCGCTTCTGGACGGTCCCCTCGCCTGAGGAGGGAGGTTGGTACGGACGCTGGAGTCAGACGACGCCCGACGGGGAGCGACTCCCCCGCAACATCGCCCAGGAAAAGCGCGACAGCGCCCGCTACGTCGACGCCTGGAGCCGGGGGGGAGCATCGGTTTGGGCCACTCCCGCATATGACCCCGAGCTCGGTGTTCTCATTGTGGGAACGGGAAACCCGTCCGGGGTAGAAGGAGTTCTACCGCCGGGCGACAACCTGTACAGCACTTCGCTGATCGCGATCGACATCGCCACCGGCAGGATGAAGTGGTATTACCAGATGGTACCGCACAACCTCTGGGATTACGATGCCTCGAGTCCCCCGGTGCTCTTTGACGTTGTGGCCGGAGACAGCACCGTCCCGGCCGTAGGTCAAGCCGGCAAGACAGGCTGGGTCTACTTCCTCGACCGTCGCACGGGCAAGCCAATCCGGCGCAGCGACGCCTTTGTCCCGCAGAAGAACGTATTCCCTACCCCCACGAGGGCGGGCACCCTGGCCTCGCCGGGCGACCGAGGTGGTAACAACTGGCCGCCGCTCGCCTACTCCCGCGCCACTGGTCTCCTCTACGTGCTGGGGAGCCACGTCCCAATGCTCTTTGTGCTCGACCCTGCGCAGAAAGAAGGGGAGGCCTTCACCAACACGGTGTTCAAGACGATCCCCGGGCAGGAGACATTCGGGACCGTCACAGCCATAGACGTGAACACCGGAAAGATCCGTTGGCAGCGAAAGACTCCCCGCCACCTGAGGTACAGCGGCGCTCTGGCCACTGAGGGGGGCCTGGTCTTCTTCGGCGACGCCGAGGGCTGGCTCAATGCACTCGATGCCGAAACCGGAGCCACGCTTTGGCGTCAGCAGGTGGACGATGCCTACCTGGGGCCACCGATCACGTTTCTGGTGGACGGGCACCAGCGCATCGCGGTCACGACAGAGCGCGGCCTTACTGTGTTCGGGTTACCTAAAAAGCCGCTTCGATAGGTCGGCTACTCAGAGTTCGCCAACCGATTTGGTGCCGCCCCGCTCGCGTCGTTGATCCAGACGGTCTTGATATTCACAAATTCCCGCATGCCGTAGACACCGAGCTCCCTGCCATAGCCCGACTGCTTGACCCCGCCGAAAGGAAGCCTCGGGTCGGATGCCACCATGCCGTTGATGAACACCATGCCGGCCTCGAGATCGCCAATGAAGCGGTCCCGCTCCCTCTCGTCAGTGGTCCAGGCGCTGGATCCCAGGCCGAACGGTGAATCGTTGGCAATCTGGATCGCTTCATCGATGTCGCGGGCGCGGAAGAGCAGCGCGATCGGGCCGAAGACCTCCTCGCGATAGGCCGGAGAATCCGGACTGATGTTGGTCAGTACCCCCGGAGCGAAGTAGTACCCTGGCCGGTCGAGCGGATGGCCACCAGTGAGCAGCCGAGCTCCGGCTCGAACCGATCGCTCCACTTGATCGGTCAGTGTTCTGACCTGGGCCTCGTTTGCCAGCGGTCCGACGTCGGTGGCGGGATCCATCGGGTCGCCCACCACAAGCGCGCGCATTCCCGCCACAAGCCGGCGCTCGAACTCGTCCGCGATGGCGCCCACCACGATAAAGCGCTTGGCCGCGATGCAGGACTGCCCGTTGTTGATGGCCCGGGCCTTAACGGCTGTGCGGGACGCCGCCTCGAGATCGGCACTGGGCATCACGATGAACGGGTCACTTCCGCCCAGCTCAAGCACCGACTTCTTGATCTGTTTTCCGGCCGTGCCCGCGACGGCGCCTCCCGCACCGGTGCTCCCGGTAAGTGTCACCGCCATCACCCGTGGATCCTCGATGACCTGGCGGACATGCTCCGTCTCGATGAGCAGCGTCTGGAAACACCCCTCGGGAAAGCCGGCCCGCTGGAAGATCTCCTCGATGGCCAGTGCGCACTGCGGTACGTTGGACGCGTGCTTGAGCAGGGCGACGTTGCCGGCCGCCAGAGCGGGGGCCGCGAAGCGGAAGACTTGCCAGAAGGGGAAGTTCCACGGCATCACCGCCAGAATCGGCCCGATAGGCTGGTACGCGACGTAGCTCCGGGTAGCATTGGTCCGGACCACATCATCCGCCAGGAAGCGCTCCGCGTTCTCGGCATAGTAGCGACAGCCCCAGGCGCACTTTTCCGCCTCCTCGACGGCGGCCTTCATGGTCTTGCCCATCTCAAGCACCATGAGCTTGCCGAACTTCTCTTTCTCTGCCTCGAGGATCTCGGCGGCTTTGAGAAGCAGTCGGGCGCGTTCCGCCACCGGGGTGCGGCGATATCGGCGGTAGGTATCGACGGAGCGTCGGATGCGCGCCTCGAGCTCGGCTGCCGAGATGGGTGTGAAGGCGCGCACCATCTGGCCGGTGGCCGGATTGACGCTGGCGATGGGGGGATGAATGGTAACGGTGGTCATGACGCGATACGCCTTTCGTTATGCCCTGCTATAATCCCTGCACCATGAGCGCGATCCGAACGTTGCTCCATAGAAGTATCGACTATGCGGGTCTCTTTCCACCGGCCGAGCTGGACATGGGAGCCGCGCTGGAAAACTATATCCGGTACATTGGCGAGTCCTCGTCCTGGGCCTTGGGACGTTTCATTGTTCCGGTGAGCAGGCTGTCCGAGCTCGAGGATGGGCTGGGCCGGTTTCCGCAGCTTCCGGCTAACGGTCCTTGGCGCTTTGCGGCGCTCCTGGGAACCGATCTGGCTGCCGACCTGGAGTTAATCGACGGCTTTAATCGGCGCGGAGCCACGAGAGCTCCCATCGACACCGTGGAGGTGAAAGCTACCTCCGAGAACGCCGTCGGGGAGATCATTCGCCTCGTCCCAGACAGTCTTCAGGCCTACATCGAAGTTCCTATCGACCGGGATCCGAGTCACCTTGTCGCCGCGATCGGACGTGGTGGACGCCGGGCCAAGGTGCGAACCGGCGGTGTGACCCGGGAGGCTTTCCCGCATACGGAGGATCTGGTCCGCTTTCTTCGGGCAACGGTGCAGTTCGCTGTGCCTTTTAAGGCAACTGCAGGGCTCCACCACCCGCTCCGGGCCACATACCGGCTGACCTATGCGGAAGACGCTCCCAGCGGTACCATGTTCGGATTCCTCAATCTCCTGCTCGCGAGTGCGTTTCTCCGATCCGGAATGGAAGAGGTCGAGGTAGTCCAACTGTTGGAGGAAGATCATCCCGAGGCTTTTCAGGCTGATGCATCAGGGTTCAGCTGGCGCAACCGGCGCCTGGAGCTGAAGTCTCTGAGCGACGCCAGACGGCACGGCATGATCTCGTTCGGCTCCTGTTCATTTACCGAGCCGATCGCAGACCTCGAATCGCTGCAGCTCCTCGCCCCCGGCGTTCCACAACCGTGAACGAAACCCACGATCCAGCGCGCACCTCCTGGGTGGATTCTGCCCAGGGTCACTCCGATTTCCCGATTCAGAACCTTCCCTACGGCGTATTCCGTAGAACCGGAGCGAAAGGTTCACCCAACGTTGGAGTGGCGATCGGAGATCAGATCCTCGACCTCGCCGCCGCCAGCGAGGTTGCCGCGTTTACGGGGCTGGCGGCCGAGGCCGCGCGGGCCGGCGCGGCGGCGTCGCTCAACCCGCTCATGGCATTGGGCCTCGATCACTGGGCGGCACTCAGGCTTCAGATCAGCGGACTCCTTGTCTCTGACGCACCGGCGTCTCGCGCCAACCGACGGCTGGCGGAGCGCATTCTGGTTCCGATGGCTGAGGCTGAGCTGCTACTCCCAGCGCAAATCGGCGACTACACCGACTTTTACGCCTCGGTGCATCACGCCACCAACGTGGGCAGCATGTTCCGCCCCGACAACCCGCTCCTCCCCAACTACAAATGGGTACCCATCGGGTATCACGGGCGAGCCTCCTCGATCGTCCCGAGCGGGACCGGGGTACGTCGCCCCCACGGCCAGCTCAAGGACCCCAACACCGAAGCCCCGGTCTATGCTCCGAGCCGGGCTCTGGACTATGAGATGGAGGTCGGCTGCTTTGTGGGGCCGGGGAACGCGCTAGGAGAGCCCGTCCCGATCCGGGACGCCGAGAAGCATCTCTTTGGCTTGTGTCTGGTGAACGATTGGTCGGCCCGGGACATCCAGACCTGGGAGTATCAGCCGCTCGGGCCGTTCCTGTCCAAGAACTTTGCCACGACGATTTCCCCCTGGGTGGTCACGCTCGAGGCGCTGGAGCCTTTCCGGGTTCCCGCGTTCGAGCGACCGGACGGCGATCCCGACCCGCTTCCGTACCTGGCCTTTGCCGAGAATAGCAGCCGCGGGGGAGTGGATGTGCTACTCGAGGTCTCGCTGAGCACCGCGCGCATGCGGGACAGAGACCTGCCTCCGCATCAGCTGAGCCGCAGCCGGATGGCGGATCTCTATTGGACCATCGCTCAGATGTTCACCCATCACGCCAGCAACGGCTGCAATCTTCAACCGGGCGATCTCTTTGCGAGCGGGACGATCTCGGGGCCGACCAAGGATTCCCGAGGCTGCCTGCTGGAGCTGACCATGCGGGGGAGCGAGCCGATCACCCTGCCAACAGGCGAAACCCGCAAATTTCTGGAGGATGGAGACGAGGTGATCATGCGGGGGTACTGCGAGCGCCCCGGCACCGCCCGAATCGGGTTCGGTGAGTGCCGGGGCGTTGTGATCGCCGCGTAGGTCTCAGCTACCGCTTTCGTCGTCCTCAGACTCGTCGGCCGGGGCCCCGTCCGACCCCCCTGAGGGGCCGACCATGACCTGGAGCTCGGCGGTTGCCGCAGGGCTCGCCAGATAGCCGACCGTGAACTTCGCCACGCTGGCCGGCGGCTGCGTCTCCGGGTCGGTCTGCTTCTTGAGGGCCCACACGTTCATCATGAAGTCAGCGTCGTCAACCGGCTTCTTGGTCCACTGCACCGGGAGTCAGGACCCCGCTGACTCCCGACTCCTGACTACTCTCAGCTCTTCTCCACGATCCGCGACAACAGCTGCTGTGCATATTCCTTGTCCCACTCCGCCAGATTCTCCCGCGCCGTCACCTCGGTTCGGGTCGTGTTCTCGCTCTCACGCTTGAGTTGGATCGTCACGTCCAGATCACCCTTCTTTCCCTTGAACTGTCTCTCGTCGCCACCGCTCTCCATATTGGCCTCGTCGAGGACGATCCCCTCTTCATTCATCACAGCCCGCGCGCGAGAGGCAACGTCGTCTACTGAGCCTTCTACCATCGACTCAGCGCCGCGGCTGGTGAGGTAGATACCCGCGCCCGCGCCCGCGGCGGCCGCGGCTGCCACACATCCCGCCGTAGGCAGGACGAGCGCCAGCATGAGGGCCCACTTGGCCCGGGCCATCGATATGAGAGCCATATTGTTACCTCCATCACTGAAAAGTCAGTCAGGTACGGCGGAGACAGCCTATTCTAGGACTCGCCTCCCCCTCCGTCCACTGCGTAGATCACCAAGCCGGCGTAATCCCCATCAATCACTTTCGCGCCGGCTGACCGGACGCCATTATCTTAGCACCAACCCCACAGAGGCTGCGTTCCGTGACCCAGTTCCTCAAGACCACGCAGATCGCCATAGACGGTGCCAGGACCCTGCCCCGCCGCTACTACGTTTCCCCGGAGATCTTCGCTGAGGAAAACGAGCGGATCTTCACCCGTCGATGGCTGTGCGTGGGGCGGGAAGACCGCCTTGCGGGGCCAGGGGACTACTTCGTTCAGCCGGTCGGTACCGAGAGCATCATCGTGCTGCGGGATCAGAGCGGCACCCTGCGGGCCTACTATAACGTTTGCCGGCACCGCGGAACCCGCCTCTGTGAGGAGCACACCGGCCGGTTTTCCGAGACTATTCAGTGTCCCTATCATGCCTGGACCTATGCCCTGGATGGGCGGCTGATCGGGGCACCCTCGGCGTCCGAGATCGAAGGCTTTGCCAAGGCGGACTATCCGTTGCATTCCGTGGGCATTCAGAGCTGGGAAGGATTTCTCTTCATTAATCTGGCGGAGGATCCCGAGCCGTTCGCTCAGGCCTACCAATCGCTCATCGGACGATTCGACCGGTTCAACATGTCGAATCTGGCGGTGGCCCGCACCATCGAATATGAGGTCAAGGCCAACTGGAAGCTGCTCTTCCAGAATTACTCCGAGTGCTATCACTGCGGTCCGGTCCACCCTCCCCTCGCCAAGCTCACTCCGCCCACCAGCGGGGAAAACGATCTGGTGAACGGCCCGGTGACCGGAGGGTTCATGGTGATCAACGAAGGCCACCAGAGCCTGACCATGAGCGGCCGGTCATGCGGCGTCATGGTAGGTGACCTGCCGGATGAAGACCTGAACCGGGTCTACTACTACGCCGTCTTTCCCAACATGCTGCTCAGCCTGCACCCTGACTACGTGATGTTCCACACCCTGTGGCCCGAGGCGCCGGAGCGCACCAGGATCTTCTGCTCCTGGCTGTTTCACCCCGACACCTTGAACAATCCCGCTCACGACCCGGAGGACGGGATCGCGTTCTGGGACATGACCAACCGGCAGGACTGGCACATCTGCGAGCAGAGCCAGCTCGGGGTTCAGTCCCGGGCCTACCAGCCGGGGCCCTACTCCAAGCGGGAGAGTCTTTCGGTTCAGTTTGATCGGGAGGTGCTGAAGGCGTTAGGGCATGGAAGCGCGAAGGCGTAGCTTTTCACTTTTCACTCTTCACGCTTTTCTCCATCTCCTCTATTACCCCCGCATAGAGCTTGAGCCCGAAGCCCAGGTTCTCGATCGATACCCTCTCGTCGTTGCCGTGAACGCCACGACGGGCCTCCTCCACGTCCACCAGAAACGGATCCACACCGTAACAGATCAGGCCGGCCCCGGCGTAGTAAGGACGATCGGTGGCACCGGTGCTGATAGTGGTCGCCAACGGAACTCCGGGCAGTAGACGGGCAGCCGTGTGTTGAATGGCTCGAGACATCTCAGTGTCCAGGGGTGCGGAGAAGCGCGGCGCCATGTCGCCGATCATCGTCAGCGTGATGCCGGTATCACCGATCACCCGCAGCAGCTCTCGCTTGAAGGCCAGCGTGTCCTGGTCCGGCAGCAGACGGATATCGAGCTCCGCGGAGGCCTGGGACGGTATGGTGTTGGTCTTGTCCGATCCCACCAGGACGGTGGGGGAAATAGTGTTCCGCAGCAGAGCATTGCGCTCGGGCTCGCTGAGAAGCCAGGCTCGTCCTCGGGCCGACTTGAGGGCAGCCGCGGCGTCGGCGAGCCAGCGGCGGTGTTCACCCGTTTCGGCCTGGGCCTGCGCCTTGAAGTAGCGGTCCACGGCAGGGGTCACCCGTGCCGGAGTCTCCCAGGCTCCAATGCGGGTCAGTATCCGCGCCAGGCGGGGTACCGGATTGTCCGGCGTGGGTCTCGAGCCGTGCGAGCCCTTGCCCCTCACCACGAGTTTGTGCCAATAGACCTGCTTCTCTCCGACATTCATCCCGTACCAGCGCACTTTGCCGTTCTCGACCCGGCTTCCACCGCTTTCGGTGAGGAGGTACTCCACGTCGCTGATGAGGTCGGGGTGCCGATCAATGAAAGCACGACTGCCCAGGCCGTCGGTTTCCTCGTCCGCGTTGGCGATGTATACCAGGTCGCGCTTGAGCGGGATGCCCGCCCGCTTGATGGCGATGAACGTCATCAGCTGGATGATGCCGTGGCCCTTCATGTCCAGGGCGCCGCGCCCCCAGACGTGTCCGTCCTTGATCAGCCCCGCGAACGGATCGACCGACCAGAACTCCCGAGAGGCCGGCACCACGTCCATGTGGTGGACCAGTGCAATGGCCTTGCCCGGACCGGTGCCCTTCAACCGCGCGTAAAAGTTGGCCCGGCCGCCTCCCAGCTCGACGGTATCGAGGATCTGTCCCTCGATCCCTTCCTTGGCCAGCACCTGCTTGAGCCACCGGGCGGTGGCGAGCTCGTTGCCGGGCGGATTGCTGGTATTGATTCGCAGATATTCGGAGAGCCGCTGCGCGGTCTCGTCGCGAAGCCGGTCCTCGTCAAGGGCAGGTGCCTGCGCCGCAGCAGTTACGGACAGCACGCACAGGAATACGGCTGAGCCCGCGAGCCGGAGGATAAGCTGGATCATCGATTCTCCACGAGCATGCGGGCGGCCAGCTCCTTGACCAGCTTGGCGCTGACGGCCGCGGTGACACCGGTCCGATCGGCGGCCGGATTGAACTCCACGAAATCGGCACCGACCACCGGTGCCGTAAGCGACTGCACTATGGCGAGCGCCTGGCGGACCGAGAAGCCACCCGCCTCACGGTGGGAGATACCCGGCGCCAGCCCGGGCTCGATGACGTCGAGGTCGAACGACACATAGAGCGGCGTGTCGAACTCGAGCTTCGTTCCGTCGCGCCAGTCCTTCATTTCGATCACTTTCACTCCGAAGCGCCTGGCCTGCTCCCGCTGGTGCCCATTCATCGTGCGGATACCCACCTGGACCAGCCGATCGGTCAAGCCTTCCTCCATGATCCGGGCGAATGGGCAGGCGTGTGAATACCGGTCGCCCTCGAACTCATCCCAGAGATCTCCGTGAGCATCGAAGTGGAGGATGCTCAGCCGTGGATGGAACGGCCGAAATCCCCGCAGGATGGGATAGGTTATCGAGTGATCGCCGCCGAGCAGCAGAGGTCGCCGTCCGGACTCAGCGATTCTCTTGACCGCCGCCTCGATGAAGAGCCGAACCTGCTCGGGGTCCTCGTCCGGAGCCGGCGCCAGGTCGCCCTCATCATCCAGCGCGGCGGCGCTGAGGTCCAAGCCGAGTTCGGTCCAAGGATTTCCTGCCTCGGACCAGAGCGCCTCCCGAATGATAGGGGGAGCTCCGGCGGGGCCCCGCAAATACGAGGAGCTGCCATCGTAGCAGACGCCGAGCAGCGCTACCCTGGGGGAAGTGACCGGCTGGGGACTCACTCAGCCACAGTTCCAAGATGGGTCTGGCGCTCGAGCCGGGTGAACCCTGCCGATGCCTCCGGTTCAGGTGCCAGAAACGATACCAGGATGCCGGCGATGAACGAAAGCGGCAGGGTGACGAGGGCCGGATTCTTGAGCGGGAACCAGGCGCTCCCTTCGCCCAGGATATCCACCTGAATGGTGGGCGACAGATAGATCAACGCCAGGGTGCCGAGCGTCCCGGTGGCCATGCTGGTGACCGCACCGGCGGTGGTGTAGCGCCGCCAGAAGATGGCGAGCACCAGGGCAGGAAAGTTGGCACTCGCCGCGATGGCGAACGCCAGCGACACCATGAAGGCCACGTTCTGCCCCTTGAACGTGATGCCCAGTCCCACCGCCACGATGCCCAGCGCCAGGGTAGCCAGGCGTGCAACCCGGAGCTGCTCCCGTGCATCCGCGCGTCCCTTCCGGACGACGCTGACCCAGAGGTCGTGCGACAGAGCCGCGGCACCGGAGAGCGTCAGGCCGGCCACCACAGCCAGGATGGTCGCGAACGCCACCGCGGCAATGAAGCCGAGAAACGGAGTTCCTCCCAGCAGCTCGGCGAGGAGCGGAGCGGCCATGTTACCACCCTTGTCCACGGCCGTGATCGTCTCCGGGCCTATCAGTACCATCGCTCCGAAGCCCAGGATGAAGGTCAGCAGATAGAAGAGCCCGATGAGACCGGTGGCGATAAAGACCGAGGTCCGGGCCGCCCGGGCATCCGGCACGGTGTAGAACCGCATCAGGATATGGGGCAGTCCCGCGGTGCCGAACATCAGCGCTATACCAAGCGAGACCGCGTCGAGCGGGTTCGACACCAGCTTTCCCGGAGCCAGCACTCCGTCGCCGTAGCGCTCGGCCGCGGCGGCAAACAGGGCGGCGGGACTCATGTGGAATCGGAGCAGCACCAATAGCGCCAACAGCAGGGCGCCGCTCATGAGCAGGACCGCTTTGACGATCTGTACCCAGGTGGTCGCGATCATTCCGCCGAAGAGCACGTACCCGATCATGACGATTCCGACCAGGATGATGGCATGCTCATAACTGAAGCCGAACATGAGCCGGATCAACCCGCCGGCGCCAACCATCTGTGCGATAAGGTAAAGGGTGACCGTCGCCAGCGTGCCCAGCGCGGCCGCGATCCGCACCGGTGTCTGGCGCATCCGCATGGCCACCACGTCGGCGAAGGTGTACCGGCCCAGGTTCCGCAGTGGCTCGGCAATCAAAAAGAGAACCACCGGCCACCCGACCAGCCAACCGGTCGAGTAGATCAGTCCATCGAATCCGGTGGTGGAGACCAGCCCCGCGATTCCGAGGAAGGACGCCGCGCTCATGTAGTCGCCCGCCAGGGCAAACCCGTTCTGCCCGGCGCTGATCGTTCGGCCCGCAGCGTAGAAATGTTCCGTCGTCCGGGTCCGCTTGGCTGCCCAGAAGGTGATGGCGAGTGTGATGCTGATGAATACGAAGAAGAACGCCATGGCCACGGCGTTGGGGTGCCCGATGGCTGTCTCGGCTGCGGTCTGCGTCATCGGCCCGGCTCCATCAGGGCTTGAACCTGCGGGTCGTAGACGGTGTTGGCCCACCGGACGTAGATCCAGGTAAGCATCCAGGAGGCCACGATCACGAGCGCGCCCAGCAGGATCCCCAGACTGAGTCCAGGCATCAGCTGCACAGCCAGGATCGGGCGCCCGAACGCCACCAGGGCGATGAACCCGAAGTAGAGCAGGACCGTAGCGCCCGTCAGGGTCAGGGCCATCCGCCAGCGAGCCCGGTCGAGGTCAGCTAACCGGGAGTCAACCGTCGGCATGTTATCTCACATCCTGTAGTTCTTGGGAGGACCTGCCAGCTCCAGTGCGGCCCGGTCGAGTCGAAACGGCTGAATGTTGCGCTCGGTGCTGCCGTCGATGGCCAGTTCGGACAGGATTCGGCCGATCAAAGAGGCGAACTTGAACCCGTGCCCACCGCCTATGGCTACAACCACGTTTGGAAATCCCGGAAGCGCGTCAAGCACGAAGTCGCGATCTGGTGTGAGCGTGTACAGACAACTCTTGGTGTAGATGATGGGTCCGAGAGCGCTGGGGATGTACCGCGCCAGAAAGTCCTGCACCCGCCCGAGCGCGGCCTGATCCGGCTCGAAGGTTCGCGTGTCGGCGGTGACCTCCCTTCCCCCCGCATGTTGCCCTACCTTGGGCCCCTGCTCACCCAAGATGGGTAAACCGTAGAAACAGGGCTCGTCCATCCAGATCCAGATCGGGAAATGTCCGGGCTGGAAGTCCGCGGGGCGCGAGGTGGCGAAATAGGTCACCTGCTCCTGGGTTACCCTCAGCGGGAGCTGCACTCCGAACGGGGCCAGTGCCCGGTTGGACCAGGAGCCGGCGGCGATCACCAGCCGCCGGCAGCGGTACCGCTCTCCGCCCGCTTCGATCTCGATCTCGCCCCCGAGCGGCCGGATCGCTTCCACCGACGCCCGCTCCCGCAGGGTGGCGCCGAGCTCCTGAGCCACCCGCTGATGGGCGGCATTGCCCCGGGCCGCCATCGCGATCCCGCTCTCGGGCTGGAAGAGTCCGTGAATGCCGTCAGTGAGCCGAAAGGGTGGCCAGCGGCGCATGATCTCCTTCGCGTCCAGCGTCTCATAGCTCACTCCTGCCGCATCCATGCTTCCCGAGTAGTCCGTCAGCGGGATAGCGCTGACCCGGGGACCCAAATCGAGTCCGCCGGTCTTGAGCACGATGTGCTCACCTGAATCCTTTTCCAGCTGGGCCCAGGCGCGAAACGCATGCTTGGCTAGCTCGACATAGGCGGGGGTGTGATACGAGAGGCGAATAATGCGGGAGTGGTCCTGCGACTCTCCCCGGATATGCCCCAACTCGAACTGCTCCAGCCCGAGCACCTCTGCCCCGGCCCGCTTAGAGAGCCAGTACGCAGCGGCGCTGCCGAAGCCGCCCAACCCGAGAACGATGTACTCGTAGTCTTTCTTCATTGCCCCCCATCAGCCTTCGCCGCCTTCCGGGCCATAGAAAAACACCCAGACCGCCAGGTCGTCGGTGAACTCCTCGAAGCGGTGCGGCACGTGGGCGGGAACAAAGAGGACATCACCCTCACCGAACCGATGCCGGTCGCTGCCGTTCCGGAAATAACCTGACCCCTGCGCCACCACATAGACCTCGTCCCGGGTGTGTGGCGTCTGGGGATCGTCCCCCCGCGGGGCATAGAGCTCGACCGCCAGAGTACCGTGCTGGAAGAGCTCGATGAACCGCTCGCCCGCTGGAGTGGGTAGTCGGGTCAGGCCTTGGCTGAGAGTGAGATGGTATTTGGGCACCGATGGGCGACTCAGGACTTTGCGCGGCGGCGCATGTCGCGCAGGATCTCGCGGGCAGCGTTGTAACCGCAGGCTCCCATGACCCCGCCGCCCGGGTGGGTCGCCGCGCCGCACAGGTACAGCCCGCGGATCGGCGTGCGGTAGTCGGCATAGCCCGGCACCGGGCGCATGAATGAGAGGCTGCTCAGCGACATGGATCCCTGCATGATATTGCCGCCGGTGAGGCCGAAGCGCTTTTCGAGGTCGGTCGGCGCCAGCACCTGCCGGCCGATTACCGAGCGCCGGAAGTTCGGGGCATACTCGTTCATCAGGTCGAAACAGCGCTCCGCGTATTTCTCTTTCTCTTCCTGGAGCGAAAGGCCCGGCGCCAGCTTGTAAGGGAAGTATTGGGTGAACATCGACATCACGTGATGACCCGGCGGCGCCACGGTGTCGTCCAGAACCGACGGAATGGTGGCTTCGATAATTGGAAGTTCGGAGGGGCAGCCGTACTTGGCGTTGTCGTAGGCCCGCTCGATGTAGTCCATGGTGGGCGAAATGTGAATCGTGCCCCGATGCTGCAGGCCAGCGGTGGTACCGGGGATCGCCTTGAAATCGGGCAGCTCACTGAGCGAAATATTGATCTTGAGGCTGGCGCTGCTGTAGTCGATGTGGCGCACCGCCTCCACGAAGTCGCCCGGCAGATCCTTCCCGCCGAGCAGCTTCAGGAACGTCACCTGGGCGTCCGCTCCGCTGGCCACTCGGCGGGCGGAAATCTCGGTGCCATCCTTGAGCACTACTCCGGTTGCCGTACCGTTCTTCACCAGGATGCGGCTCACCTCCGAGCTGGTGCGGATCTCAGCCCCGGCTTCGAGGGCGGCAGAGGCGATCGCGTTGCTGATCCCGCCCATCCCGCCTCGGACGTAGCCCCACACGCCGCGGATGCCGTCACACTCCCCCATGACATGATGAAAGAGCACGTAAGCCGTCCCCGGCATCGAAGGCGACGCCATTGCGCCGATGATGGCGTCGGTCGCCAGGGTGACCTTCAGCTGCTCCGACTCGAACCAGCGATCGAGTATGGGTGTGGCCGCACCGGTGAGAATCTCGATTGCCTTCTGGCCGTCGGTGCCGAGCTTGGCGAATCCGAGGCCGAGCTTGGCCAGCTGAAGCAGGTTCCTGGGGTTGAACGACCAGGGGTTGGGCGGAGTCTGGATGAGCGTGGGCTCGATGAAGGCGGCCACCCGCCCCAGCATCGCCTCGTATTTCGGCAGCGCCTCCGCATCCTTGGCGGAGAATTTGGAGATTTCCCGGTGGGTCATGGCCTTGTTGGGGCCCAACATGAGCGACCGGCCATCCGGGAAGGGGGTAAACGAGGACGGATTCCGGGGCAACATCTTGAAGCCATGCCGCTTGAGATCCAGGTCCCGGATGATCTCGGGCCGGAGCAGGCTGTTGACGTATGCTGCCGTGGATACCTTGTAGCCCGGCCACAGCTCCTCGGTGACGCAGGCACCGCCGAGAAGATCCCGACGCTCCAGGACCAGGACTTTGACCCCGGCACGGGCCAGGTAGGCGGCGGTGACCAGACCATTGTGGCCACCGCCGATGACGATGAGATCGTACGTTGTGGACATTTTCCCCGGCGTGGCTACCTCGTGAACTGAATCTCCGTCCTCGCGTAAATAAAGCGCCCATTGTACCCAAATGGCGAGGCGGCCGCCCACGGGAACGTGCCGAAATTGTTGTTGAAATCCTTCGCCGGGGTTCCATCGCCGATGTCCACCAGGGAGCTGGGCTGGTCGGGATAGGTATCGAACAAATTTCTGACACCGAGGGAGAGCTTCATGAAGGCGAAGCGATACCCCAGCTCGGCGTCGAACAGGCTCTTGGCCCCGTAATTGTCGCGGCACAGGTCGCAAAAGCCCGGCTGGGCCGAAGAGAATGCGCCGTAGTATGAATACCGACCCAGAGCGGTGATCCGGCCGACCGAGTAATTGGCTTGCAGCGTGACGCGCCAGTCTGGCCGCTCATCCTCGATGCCGATGGCGGTCACCGAGTCCAACAAACCCGGTTCAGTGGATCCGGCGTCTATCAGCACCTGGGGCAAGGGATCGACTCGCATGATCTCGTTCTGGGTAAAGTTGACAGCGGCATTGAGGTCGAGGATTCCCCTGCCCACCTCCGGCAGCCGCAGGTTGCCCGTGAGATCTACGCCCTGAGTTCGGGTGTCGAGTCCGTTGGTGAAGTACTGTACGCCCTGGAGTGTGGTGAATCCCGCATCGGCGAGAAGCTGGAGAGTGGCGGCATCGTCAAACGTGGCGCCGAGCAGGACCCGGTCGTCGATGCGAATATGAAAGTAGTCCGCGGTCAGCGTGAGATTCTCGGTAGGACTCAGTGCCAGGCCCCCGCTGAAGTTGACCGCAGTTTCGTCCTTGAGCGGCTGTGCCCCCAGCGCTACCGACGCAGGATGGTCGGCAGGGAAAATGCCGAAGTCGATGAACTCCCCGGCGATGACGTTGGTGGTCACCTTGCCGAAGGCGACCTGACTCAGTCCCGGCGCCCGGAACCCGGTGCCGATTGCCGCCCGAAGGGTGAGCCGGCGGGAGGGCTGAAAACGGACCGCCGCTTTCCCGGTCAAGCGCTCACCGAAGTCGCTGTAGGTCTCGAAGCGGCCGGCGATATTGGCCAGGACCTTGGCGCCCAGGTTGGTCTCGGCATCGGCGTAGACACCGAAGTTGGTGCGGTCCCGCTCGGTGGCATCGCTGGGCGTGAACCCGGGAAAGACCGACGATCCGGCGGGCGCAACGTCCGCGCTGTCCTGATCGAGGTGGAATCCATTGACGTACGAGGCGAGCTCGCCGGCCCGGATGGCGTAGTTCTCCCGCCGGAACGCGGCACCGAAGGCCAGGTTTACCGGTTCCGGAAGGCCCAGCTCGACCGCCTTGGCCACATTGAGTCCGGATACGAACTCCTCCCGTAGCACCCGGCCGGCGAAGAACGAGGTCTTATTGGGGATACCGGGGTCGTCCGCGGTGCCGAGGATTCGGTCCGGTCCAGGAGCGCAGGCAACGTCGAGGCAGGGACCGAGGGATGCGTTGTTCGTGTTGTTGATATTGTAGTCGAAATCGTTATGCCCGAACTCGGCCCCGAGGTCGTAGTTCCAACCCGACATGACCCCGCGGACCCCGCCCGCGGCAGAGTAATCGCCCGCTTTTCCGTTGATCTCGGGCAGGAAGCCCAGCGGATGAATCTCCTGCCAGTTGCGCGCGCTGTCGAAATACCGCCGATAGCCATTGCCGGTGCCGTCTCGATGGCTGTAACCACCGAAGGCGTAGAGCTCGGTAGTCCCCGCATCGTTCATCGGCAGGCGGAAGTTGGCGAAGGCGAGCCCGTCCTGTTCCACGCCATCGCCCCAGTGATGATTTGGCTGGGGCACCGGGTTCCGCTTCTCGATCACCTGACCGTTGGCGTCGACCGAATCGGCGAGCCCGGTACCGGCGACTTCGAATGGATCGGCCCAGGCCCGGTTGGTTGCGTTTCGGTCACGGTACTCACCGAACAGACCGAGTGAGCCTCGTCCCACCCTGAACCCCCAGCCACCGTTCACGTTGATCGTGGTTCCGTCGCCGGCGTAGTCGCCGGTCGTGTAGCCACCGACATCGCCATTGAGGAAGGGACTGAACTCCCCGTCCTTGATTACCAGGTTGACCACCCCGGCAATGGCGTCCGACCCGTACTGGGCGGAGGCGCCGTCGCGCAGGACCTCGATCCGGTCCACCGCGCTGGCCGGAAGCGCGTTCAGGTCGACGCCGCTGGACCCGGCGCCCATCCCATAGGTGAAGTTGTTCACCAGCGCCGTCTGGTGACGGCGCCAGCCGTTCACCAGGACCAGCGTGTGGTCGGGGCTCAGTCCGCGCAAGGTGAAGGGACGCACGATATCGCCGGCGTCGGTAACGCTCTGGCGGGGAAAGTTGATCGAGGGAGCCACCGATTGTAGAATCGCCGCGGTCTCCATGGTGCCCTGCTGCTGCAGCACCTCCGCGGGGAACACGTCGACCGGTACCGCCAGCTCCTCGGAGGCGGTGTGACGGGCCCTGGAGCCGATCACGACATCGATCGGGGCCAGCTGTACCGTGCTTCGCGCCAGGGTGAAGTCCTGCCGAGTCTCGCCGGTGGAAACCACGGTCACCGACGCACTGCCAGCCTGAAAGCCGATGAGCCGGGCTCGCAGTACCCGGGTTCCAGCAGGCACACCGCGGATCTCATACTGGCCCTGATTGCCGGTCGTAGTCCTGAGGCCGGTGCCTTCCACGGTGATGGACGCACTGGGCAGCGGCGACCCGGTGCTGTCGGACACGGTGCCCCGCAGCGTTCCATCCTGCGCCAGCAGCGGTGTCGCGCTGAAGCCGATTACGAGGGCGTAAGCCATCGTGCGAACGATGTGTCGTATCACAGGTCCTCCACGTGACGCGGGTGGCCGGCCGGCAGAAGAGCCGGTGCGCGTAGGAAACTCGATGAGGAGCGCAAATGCGGCGCGGTGTTTCGGATAGCTACCTAAATACGGTCACCCGAGGGGAGCGTCAAGCCGCATACTCTTTGACAACCGGCCACGACCTTTGCACATTGGCGGGACGTCCCCGCCCCCCCATCGAAAGATCAAGACAGCGTTCCACGGCAGTCCTCGCTCGAAGGAGAAGGCTATATGAGCGTTGGCATTCGTTTGGTCAGGAGCGTCAGTGTGTTGTGTGCCGCGTTACTGGGTGGCGCCAGCCAGGTCGGCCAGGCTCAGCAGGGCGCGATAACCGGAGCGGTCACCGACGCCGCGACGGGGGAGCCGCTGGAGGCTGCTCGCGTCCTCCTGGTCGGTCCCAACCGCATCGAAGGCACCGGTCGCGACGGGCAGTATACCTTCCGCGGTGTTCCACCCGGCAGCTATCAGGTCCGGGTGCTGCGGGTCGGCTACCGGCCGGCGACAGACACCACCGCCGTCGCCCCAGCGCAAACTGCAAGCCTGAATTTTGCCCTGGCCCCGGCCCCCATCCAGCTCGATGAGATCGTTACGACCGCCACTGGCCAGCAGAGCAAACTCGAGATCGGCAACTCCATTTCCACTATCGATGCCTCGAAGGTGGCCGAGGAGGCGCCGATCACCGAGTTCGGGAGTCTGCTCACCGGCAGGGCGGCCGGTGTCCAGGTACTCAAGAGCAGCGGCGCCACCGGCACGGGCACCAAGATCCGAATCCGAGGCTCCAACAGCGTCTCGCTCTCCAACGAGCCGCTGTATTACATCGACGGCGTCCGCATGGATGCCACCTCTGACGGCTATGCGTACAACATTGGCGGTCAATCCACCTCCCGCATCAATGACCTCAACCCTGACGACATCGAGAACATCGAGATCGTGAAGGGTCCGTCCGCCGCCACACTCTACGGAATCCAGGCGGCCAATGGGGTAGTGCTGATTACCACCAGGAAGGGAGCTGCAGGCCGGGCCCGCTGGAACGCGTTCGTGGAGCAGGGAGTAGTTGAGGATCCCAATACCTATCGCACCAACTTCTTCGGCCGATCCGACGACCCTGATTTTGATCCGCTTACCGGTGATCCCTCTGGTTGCACGCTCCTGAGTGTCGCCCAGGCCGACTGTGTGCAGAGCCGGGTGGAGGCCTACAACCCGCTCAACGACGAAGTTCAGCGTCCGCTGAAGGGCGGACACCGGCAGCAATACGGTGTCAACGTGGCCGGCGGCAGCGAGGCTGCCACCTACTATGTCTCGGCTGAATACGAGGGCGAGGTGGGCGTCTACAAGCTCCGCGGGCTCGACTTCGATTCGGTCAACGCCGCAACGCCCGGCGGGGTTCCCGCCGAGCAGCATCGGCCCAACCAGCTCGACAAGCTCTCGCTCAGGGCCAACGCGACAGCCAAGGTTGCGGCGAACGCCGACCTGCAGCTATCGCTCGGCTACCTCACCAGTAAGCTCAACCTGCCGGAAAACGACAACACCCTCAATTCAGTCATCGGCAGTGGTGACGGCAGCGGGGTGCCACAGGACATCAATCGTGGCTGGTTCCTGATCCCAGCCGAGATTTATTCGGAGCGCAACCGGCAGGGAATCGGCAGGTTTACCGGTGGGCTCACCGCGAACTGGCGGCCGCTGGGATGGCTCACTACGAGAGCTACATTCGGCTATGACGTGACCAATCGGCAGGACACCCAGTTCTGGCCCACAGGCCAGCTCAACCCGTTCGCGTACCCAACGCAGAACGAGGGTGAGCTCAACGTAACCCGGGCGCAGACATCGCAGCTTTCAGTGGATCTGCTCACCGCAGCCAGCTATCAGGTCTCGTCCGCCTGGAGTGGAAGAACAGCCGTCGGCGGTCAGTACTTTCGTAACCTCAACACCAACAGCTTTGCCCAGGGGCGCGGGCTCGCACGCGGCACCGAGGCCATCTTTGGGGCCGCGACGACCGACGCCTCGGACGATTACATCGAGAGCCGCTCCGCCGGTGGCTTCGTCGACCAGCAGATGAGTTTCCGGAACCGGCTGTTCCTGACGGCTGGGCTCCGACTCGATGACAACAGCGCCTTCGGCAAGAACTTCGATACCAAGCCCCTGCCCAAGCTCAGCGCATCCTGGCTGGCGCTAGACGACCAGTCAGCGGGATTTCTCAACACCCTGCGTCTGCGCGCGGCTTACGGCCAATCCACCCAGCAGCCGGGGAGCATCGATGCACAGCGCTTCTACGCTCAGGCGGCGGTACGGAAGGACGTGACGTCCTCGAGCGGGGTAAGCCTTGCCAACCTGGGCAATGCCGACCTCAAGCCGGAGCTCTCGCAGGAGATCGAGACCGGCTTCGATGCCGGGCTGTTCAACAGCCGGGTGTCATTCGAGGCGACGTTTTTCTACAAACAGACTCGGGACGCACTGATCGAGCGGGAGATTGTGCCTTCGCTGGGAACCACTAGCACCCAGTTCTTTAACCTGGGCCAAGTCTCGAATAAGGGTATCGAGCTGCGGCTGGACACTCGTATCATCGACAACCCGGATTTTGCCTGGGATCTCACGCTCAGCGGTTCTTTTACCGACAACAACCTGGACGACCTGGGCGAAGGCGTCGAGCCCATCACCCTGGGCTTCATCCAGCGGCACGTGGAGGGCTTTCCGCTGGGAGGCATCTGGGACCGGCCGATTCTGTCCTTCAGCGATGCCAATGGCAACAACATCATCGAACCGGGCGAATATGTGGTCGGTGACGACCCTGTCTTCCGGGGGCCGGCGATCCCCACCCGGGAATTCGGGCTCAGGACCGGCCTCTCCTTCTTCCGCAATCTCTTTAGTGTGGCGGGGCTGTTCGATTACCGGGGCGGGCACTGGATAGAAAACGGCACCGATTCCTTCCGCTGCGGCGGGGGCATCGTCTACTGCCGTGCCCTCATCGACCCGACCGCGCCGCTCGAGGATCAGGCAAACGCTTCCGCCTACGCCTATGGCGATCCTAACGGCTTTACCGAGTGGGGGTTCTTCGAGCCGGCATGGTTCATCAAGCTGCGGGAGCTGTCATTTACCATAAACGCCCCGGATCACATCGCCCGCGCTATTGGCGCCGGACGTGCCAGCCTGACGCTCAGCGGCCGCAACCTGCTGACGATCGACGACTACAGCGGAATCGACCCCGAGGTCAACGGCTTCGGGCAGGGTCGAGAGGGCGGCAGCAACTTTGCGGCAACTGACTTCTTCTCGCAGCCTCAGGTGCGCTACTGGGTGGCGCGCGTGAACCTTGGCTTCTGACCGGGAGACGACAGCGATGCATTCACGAGCATTCACCCGCCGGTCCTTGGCCTGGGCAGCCCCGCTCTTCCTCGCCGGAGGGGCGGCCTGCGGGCTGCTGGACACGAACCAACCCAACATTGTCAACGTTGAAGACCTGGACTCGCCCAGCGGGGCCGCAACCAAGCGTCTGGGCGCCATCAGCACGTTCACCCTGGCCAAGGACGGGGACTTCAACCCCGTGGCCGTGCCGGGCAATGACGACTCCTTCAACGACAACTCGGACGGGTACATCCTCACCAGCGGCGTCCTGTCCGATGAGCTCATCAATCCAGGCTTCATTCCCAGCCGCACCGAGATCGATCTTCGGCGTGCCGAGCCCGTCACGGCCGGGCTGGGGGAATTGTTTCAGTCGCTCCACCGCGCCCGGAACTCCGCCGAGGACGCAGCCGCGTCGCTCCAGGCATTCGGAGACGCCCCCGATACCGATACGGGCATTCCCGAGATGCACTCTCTGGCGGGGTTTACCTACCTCTTCCTCGCTGAGGGCTTCTGTTCCGGCGTGCCGGTCAGCCGCGTGGTGAACGACCAGATTGAATTTGGCCAGCCGCTCACCACGGCTCAGCTGCTCGATACCGCCATCGTTCGATTCAACACGGCGCTCGCCCATCTGAGCATCGTGCCGGGCGACCCAATTCACTCGCTGGCGTCGGTTGGACTCGGGCGTGCCCTTTTGAACCAGGGACTGTTTGCCGAAGCGGCGGCCGCGGTGGCGGCGGTTCCGGCTGACTTCCTCTACGAGACCGAGCACGCCAACACCCCGGCGGCGTTGCACAACGGCGTTTTTGAGGCTTTCAATGACGGCAACTTCGGTGTCTTCGATCAGGAAGGGGTTAACGGGCTGAGCTACGTTTCCGCGGGGGATCTTCGGGTTACGGGCGACTCGGGAATCGGGGCCGACAACAACACGAACACCTGGTTTCCGAACAAGTACCCCGGCTTCGAGGCATCAATCCCGTTGGCGGACTACGTCGAAGCCCAGCTGATCATTGCGGAAGGCGAGCTGCAGGCCAGTGCTTTCGGCGCGATGACGCAGCGGCTGAATGATCTGCGCGATTTAGTTGGGCTGGCTCCATTCGCCGACCCGCCTGACCTGGTCTCGGCCACCGATCTCCTGTTCGCGGAGCGTGCCTTCTGGCTCTTTGCCACCGGCCACCGCCTCGGCGACATGCGCCGGCTGATTCGACAGTACGGCCGCGATCCAGAGACGGTCTTCCCCACCGGTGACCATTTCCGAGGGGATACGTACGGCACCGACGTGAACCTCCCACTGCCCCGGCGCGAAGCCAACAACCCGAACTTGCCGGATAGCCCGGACGGCTGCCTGAATCGAGACGCATAGACCGCATACCAAAGGGTCGCGGCTAAAACACCGCCAGCGATGATCTGGACAGATCGCTTTCGAGAGTCCACCTGATCGACTGGCGGGGCTGCACCACAACATCCTCGCTGGTGAACGACCTCTGCCCGCCGACGGGATCGGCTCGCAGTCGAACCTTTCCGCCGGTGGCGATCTGCCGGTAGGACACCACGAAACGTGAGCTGCTGACTCCCGCCACCATCCCCAATCGTTGAGACTGGGTGCCGTTCATCAAATAAATCACGATGTCGCTCCAGTGGTGGCTATCGACCTCGAGCAGGATCTCAGAGCTGGCGGGCGAGACATCGGCATCGGCGCGGCGGGAGAACAACCCGCAGGCGGGAACGGCCGCAAGGGCCAGGGAAAGAGTGGCCAGGACGCGAACGACGAGCAAGGTTACCTCTTTGCCCAGGTCAGTAAACGCTCAGGCTGGAGTGGTCGAGAACATTCTCCAGGGTCCACGTAATCGTCTGGCCCGGGAGGACCAGGATGGTCTCAGTAGTGTACGACTCTCCAGCCACCTGCAGGGCCCTGAGGCGGACGCCGCTCCCGGCGTTTAGCCGGTGGGATGGAAAAGCCAGCACGGCGGTTCGGAGCGACGTGACCATGCCCAGCCGCTGGGGAAGTCCGCCGGCCAGCAGATAGACCGTGATATCGCTCCAGTTGCGGTTCTCGACTTCGACCGAAACCTCGGAACGCGCAGGGGCTGGGTTTTTCGATGAGAAGGCGCCGCAGCCCGGCGTAAAGCACAGCAGGGTGACGAAGGAGAGGAGAAGGCGAATGGCCGGCAGGGGAACCTCCTCGACGCTCAGTGCGTCGCGGCTTGAGCTCCTGGCTTAAGATAACGGCTATACCAGGCCTGGTAGCGCTGGAGCCGGTCCCTTCGATAGCTCGGCTTCCGGATCTCGTGGTACTCCCCCGGATAGATCACCAGCTCGGTTTCGCGGCCCAGGCTCCGAAGGGCCTGGTACATCTGCTCGGAGTTGAGCAGGGGCACGTTGAAGTCCCTCTCGCCGCACAGGAATAGCGTAGGCGTCACGATCCGGTCGGCGTGAAGGAAAGGGAATGAGACCCGGATGTACGCCTCGGAGTTGGCCCAGGGTAGGCCCAGCTCCGCCTCGTACTCCCGGACGTACTGGTCGGTGCCATAGCCGGCGAGCGCATTCGACTGCCCCGCCCCGCTGATTGCCGCCTTGAACCGCCGGTCGCGGGCAATGACCTGGTTGGTGAGAATGCCGCCGTAGCTCCAGCCGCCCACGCCGAGCCGCGCGGGATCGGCTACCCCGGCGGCGACCGCGTAGTCCACGGCCGCGAGCACATCCTGTCCGTCCTTGTTCCCCCAGTCGGCCCAGATTGCGGTAGAGAATTTCTCGCCCCGGCCCGAGCTCCCGCGCGGATTGGCGGCGACGACCGCAAAGCCCTCTGCGGCCAGAAGCTGCCACTCGAAATCGAACTCGTTGGAGAACTGGTACACCGGACCGCCGTGGATCTTGAGCACCGTGGGAACCCGGGTTCCTGCCTGGTGATCGACCGGGCGCATCAGGAATCCATGGATCGGCGTGCCGTCCTTGCTCTTGAAGGAGATCTCTTCCGCGGGAGCCAGACGGACTCCCGCCAGCCAGCCGTCGTTCTGCCGCGAGAGACGCCGGAGCCCTTCACCCTCGATCGCAAACACCTCGGCCGGCATCGTGGGCGTACCGGCTAGCACGGCCACCTTCCCACCAGGTCCAACGGAGAAGTCGCTCACGAACCCGCGGCCCCGGGTAAGCTGGGCGATCTTGCCCCCGCCCGCCGGAACGCTGGCCACGTCGGTGACCCGGTCATCCTCGAGCAGAAAGAGAATCGAGGCACCGTCGGACGACCAGGTCGGCGAAAGCGCATTGCGATCGAGGGGCGACGTCAGGACGCGGGCCGGACCCCCTGCCGCCGGTACCACGGCAATCTTCTGCCCGGCATAGTAGATCAGCTTGAGCGGTCCGCCTTGCACGTATGCCAGCAGCTTGCCGTCCGGGCTCCACGAGGGCGCGCGGCCGCCCCACTGGGGATCCATGTCGGGACCCTCGAAGGTCGTGAGCTGCCGTGGCGACGCACCGGCACTGGCTTCCACGACGTAGAGGTCCCAGTTGTTGGTACGATCGAACTCAGGCCGGCGCTTGCTGACAAAGGCGAGAGAACGGCTGTCGGGCGACCACGAGGGCCACGCCTCGTTGTACTCACCCGGCGTGAGAATTTCGGCTTTACGGTTGGCCAGATTGAAGAGATAGAGGTGATCCCGACGGCTATCGAGGTACTCGGTCTCGTCCTCCTTGAACTGGTACCGGTTCACTACGATGGGCCGGGGCGTGGCCTTTCGGATAGTGTCCGCACGAACGTCGGTGGAGTCGGGATCGGGGTCGCTGACGATCAGGGCCAGCCGCTTGCTGTCCGGGGACCAGGCATAGTCCGACACGCCGCCCGGCAGTTCGGTGATCCGCTCGGCTTCCCCACCCGAGCGGTCC